>JAUZPS010000429.1 GCA_030705945.1 Bacillota bacterium | reverse complement strand
GAAAAGACAGGGAAATAAGCAAGATATACCAGTGGGCATTTAATAGAAGATATAATAAAAATTTTGATGAAGATTAGTCAACATAATCTTAGATAGATAACGAACTTTAAACCTTAATAAAAACCAACTGCGAAGTGGGTGACATTAGATCCATGTAGCAGTTGGATAAATTAATTTTAAAGTTCGTTATTTATTATCTGTTGATACACTAAATTAAAATGAATACATATATTTTATCCAATATTAGAACTCTCTTTTTGGCTTTTAATCTAACATTATTTAGAAAGTGAGTGATTGAGCATGTTTTATAATTTGTTCAGAAACAGATCAGTAAAAGTATTGATATTTACGCTGTTGATTTTCATAACAATTATTAGTGGATGCAAATCTGATACGCAGGAAATATCGTACAAGAATTTAAGTATACAGCTTGAATCTGATATTGATAAGTATTACAAAGACTTTGATTTTAGTGGTAATATACTTGTAGCTAAAGGCGAAAATATTCTGTTTAAAAAAAGTTATGGTTTTTCCGACATTGAACAAAAAACTTTGAATACATCCGAGACAAGGTTTTTAATAGGTTCACTTGCAAAGCAATTTACAGGAATGGCGATTATGCAGCTTGTGGAACGAGGAATGCTTAATGTTGACGATAAAATTATCAAGTACATAGATGGATTCCCAGAAGGAAATAAAATCACAATTCAACATCTCCTTACCCATACATCAGGGTTAGAGAGAGATATTAAATTTGATCCTATTCCATCTCCCTTACCTACTAACCAGAATGAAGCAATTGAACTAATAAAAAGTAGTTATCAAATAAACCTTCTGTTTACACCTGGCGAATCATTTAGCTATAGTAATCTCGGATACGAACTTTTAGGATATATTATTGAAAAAGTTTCAGGTATGAGCTATAAGGATTATTTGGAAAAAAATATTTTTACCCCATTAAATATGACTAATACAGGATTTGGATATGACAGGTATTCAAATAAATTATTGGCTTTGGGGTATAATTTGAAAAAAGAATGTTTAATCAAAGATAAATTCATAGATTTGACCTTAGAAAGTGGAGCGGCCGGAATCTATTCAACAGTAGAGGATCTATATAAATGGGACAGATCTTTATATAAAAATAAATTGGTAAGCAAAAAATCAATGGAAAATATTTTTAATGGTGGAAAGTTTAAATATGGTTATGGCTGGTATATAGAATCGGATAATGGACAACGGATCTATAAACATACTGGGCTTGAAGGTGGGTTCTACAGCTTCATTTCAAGAATGGTTGATCAAGATGTTTGCATAATTATATTAAGTAATGTTGATGATGATGGCACTGCTGCTTTTAATTTGAACAATCTGATAATAGATAGACTAAAATTATGAAAAGATGTATAACTAAGTCACAAATTAAAACTCGGAGATGCTCTTTTTATGGGAGACTTATCTGATTACAAGTATGATGGTAGTGAGAAGTTGAAATTGTCAAAACTGGGATTTTATAAAATATAAAAACTTGACACAAAGCCCATGATGGAGAGAGCTTTAATGTCATTTGAAGCCTACTTGAAGCTAACTACGGAGCGAGTCTGGGGAAAAACCATCCCCTCAATTATTTTGAATAGCTAACGGAGCGGAGCTTTAGAATCTCCAAAGCAGCTTTTAAATATGTGAAAAGTCACTTCAGCGTAGACATGCATCATCAAGGCTGGGAAAGTATATGATAAAAATTGATAGTATACTTTCCCAACCCCTGTAAGGACTTCAAGAGGCTTTCAGAAAAAAGACAGCGCAAAATGTTATTTTGCGCAACATTAGTTTCTGGTTTTTATTATCCATAATTACAGTTTTGTTCCTGTTGTAATTTTAATTGAAGTTTGTTGGTAAAAGTATGTAATTATTGAGATCTAATGCCATCAGGCCTTTGGCAATTTGGTCTCTTGATTCCGACAAGATGAGGCTGTTTACCATACCTACCATGAAAAAGCATCCTACAAGATGACCAGATTATTTGGTTTCAGAAGAAGGGCGATGAAAGCGCCTTTTTATTTCTTCTTTACCAACTTGATAAAAAAATCAGTTAAGACTAGCAATTATTATCAAAAGCCCAAAGTTGATTTGATTTTTTCCTTAAACGCTTTTAACATATCATCCTTTGTCTTTATATTTCCTTCCAGATATAATCTTAAATAATTAGTATATTCTGACTCAATGACATCATCATATCTTGTTAATGTTGATCCATCTATTTCCTTTACAAACTGGTTATAAAACTTAAATGTATCAACACCCATAATCTTGTCTATTTCAGAAGATCCTTCAGATAAAACTTCAAGATTGTTCGGAAAGTCTATATTATCGTTAGCCCATTTCTTCATAGCATCTTTATCAGTTGTAATATACTTTACAAAACTCCATGCATCTTCTTGCATATCGGACTTGCTATTGATACTAAACCATGTTCCACCCCAGAAATAAGGATATGTTGGTTTAGCTAATCCCCATCTTTCACCATCAAACGAACTTTTATCATTGGAACCTACTATCCAATGAATTCCCCAATAAGGACATACCCACATTAAAGCTTTTTCATTACTTGCTATAGCAGATGACCAACCATCTGACCACTGATCTAATCCTGCATCGTAATTACTATTTCTTAATGTCTTAGCAAAATCAATAAAATCCAGCATATTTTGATCAATTGTTAATTTGTCATTAATTACCCAACCCTTTTTTCGACCTCCAATGTACATCTTAAGGGGCTCTTCAAAAGTTGGGAATAAGGATACTTTTCCTCCGCTATTTTCCTTTAAAGTTTTAGCGGTTTTTAACATTTTTTCTGGTGTTGACATCATATCAGATATTTTAGCAGGATCATCAGTTCCAAGGTACTTTTTAGCAACGTCTTTCTTATAAGCCAATGCGCCTGGTGTTCCTTGATTCGATAAGGCTTTAAGCGCGCCGTTATTATCTGTTCCAGCTTGTATGGTATATGGTATCATGTTATTCACATAATCTTTTGCTCTTTCCGTCAAATCAGCGCATGCATTAGGCATATCAACAAAATTCTTAGCAAAAGCAGATTCCAATGCAAATACATCAGGCGCGCTTGAACCTGATCTTATTGAAGCAGTCAGTTTATTCTGATACTCTTGATCTTTCTCTGATATAACTGTTAGATCAATTTTAATATTTGGATAAGTATTATTAAAAGCGCTAACTATTTTAGGACCCGCATCCTTATCAAAATGCCAGAATTTCAGCTCTCCAGTTTTACTTGAATTTTCTTGTGGAACAGTAATTTTGGCTTTATCAGATGAAAGCAAGACTGATTGATTGTAGCCATCCCACTCAACCCCAAATCCTACTAAACTAGCTACCGACCTAAGCGGTAAATATGTTCTGCCGTTTATAATCACAGGTGAAATTTTTGAACCGTCAGTATCAGTTAACACTTTCTGCTCATTATCTAAATAGATTTTTATATTGTCATTTACAGTCGCCTCAATTTTTCTTACGGTATTATAACTCCAAACGATACTAATAGTGGCTGCGCTGATAATGAATATTATAAAAATACCCAATGAAATTCTAATTAATCTATTCATTTCAAATTCTCCTCTATAATTTATATTTTTTATAAACATAACTACTATATCAAAATTCACCTTATTTTACCATGATGTTTCAACATATTTAAGATGCAAAGCTGAACTTCTCGCAACTTATGAATCAAGGTATATTTTGCAATATAAAAAATGGATGTAAAATGTTTATTGCAAAATATATGCCTACCTGCTTTGACCGCTTTCTCTCTAATCTTAATAAATATTGCATAATATTCTTTATTCAGGTAAAATATCAACATATTGCATTAGGAAAAATGCTTTGATTTGGCATAGATTTAAAATATTGGAATAAAACAAGTGTTTTAAAGATGGAAATTAGAGCCTAGTGTCAAATCTTGGTGATACTTGTAATGGGTAAAAATAATAAAAATAACTGGGGGTATCCATAATGATTCGTTCTTTTCGTTTTGCATGCATGGTCTTAATAGTCGTATTTGTGGGATCATTTTTTCCTTATAGTCCATTTGGAACATCTAATCCATACGTATCAAATGCATTGGATTCTGGTAATGAAAATGATTCTGTTAAGCTTCTATTAAAGGGTTCAGACAATCTGACTTCCGATGTAAAAATATTTTATACACAAAATGACAACAGAGTATGGACGTATGATGAATATAATGTAACCAAGGTGTTTGAAAGGGTTGGAGACGGCGCATTGCTTACAATTAAAGGCCTTGATTGGAAATATAACGATACATACAATATTTGGGTTTTTGATGGTAAATCTTTATATTACTCTATTGTCAAAAAAGAGGATTTGAATGTTCTTAAGACTGTTTCAAATGAGTCCTATATTCCTTTAAAGATCAATACTTTAAGCTTAGGAGACAATGTTGG
>JAUZPS010000428.1 GCA_030705945.1 Bacillota bacterium | reverse complement strand
TTCTTACATAAAATTCATTTTAGCTTTATATCGCATATTTTTTCCAAATAATATTATTTCAATACTCCAAAATAAATATAAAAGTTAAAAGTCAATATAAGGTTGTATCAAAAAAACTTGAACAAGGAACTTCTTGAAACGCCCTAATTAAAATATTTGTATGAAAATGTTTTAAATTCCCTTGCAATTATATTTTTTTCATGATAAAATACTTCATGTTATTAACTCGCAGGAGGTGAAAGGTTTGCCAAATATTAAGTCTGCAATAAAAAGAGTAAGAGTTACTCAGAAGAAGTCTTTAAAGAATGTTACACAAAAATCAGCATTAAAAACATCAGTTAAGAAATGTAAAGAAGCTATCGAAAAGAAAGATGCTAATGTTGTTGTTTCTTACACTGAAGCAATTAAATCTATCGATAAAGCAGCAGCAAGGAAGTTGATACACAAAAACACCGCTGCGAGAAGGAAGTCCAAGTTAGCTAAAGCTTTAAACAGCGTAAGTAAATAATAAAAGACAAATCGAAACGTACATAACAGTACGTTTTTTTGTTTTATCTTTGTTTTTATTTATATTTTTTTGTTTTTTTTGATACTTCCTATTCAAGTAATTCATTACTGACCATTGCTGACCTAATCTTTCTTGACTTTTTTTGTATAATTGTGTATAATTATGTATTATTACTACTTTATTTAAATTATAGGGATTATTATGATAGACAAAATTAGTGTTTTTATAACAAAGATCATCAGAGAAAATAGAGAGATTTCTGATGAAAGCGTAGAAATAATTTCTTATGGAACCAGCATACTTATATTCCAGTTACTTATAACTTTGGTAGTGTTTCTTTTTGCTTTAATATTTGGAGTATTTTTATATGCTGTTGTTTCTTTTATAATTATTGGTCTATTAAGAACGGCGGCAGGTGGCGCGCATTCCAGCACCAGAATACAATGCGTATCTCTTCATACTTTATCTATATTTGGTTCAATTTTTATTTCAAAATACATAATTTTTAATTCATATTTTCCCTCAATCTTAATTTTTCTTTTCAATCTCATAATTGCTTATAAATATGCGCCTGGAGAGACTATTGACGGCCCTGCGTATAATAAAAAACAACAGAAAATTATGAAAGCCTTTACAATTTGTTTAATTATTACTTTCTTTTTACGCAGTATTATTGTCTGGAACCATGATAAAATACTTCATTATGTCATACTAATATCATCCCTTATCCCAATTTTAATTTTATCTCCGGCGGGATATTTCTTATTAAAATGCAAGAGAAGAGAACCCCGTTTAGATTATTAGGCAATAACCTTAAATTTAGGTTATGTTTTCAATAGCCTAAATAGCTTAATAGAAAGGAGGAAACTAAGATGAATAGTCAATTCAAGAAATTAATAATCGACGCATACACAAATTTAACTACAAAAGTAACAGCAAAGTGTATTCCATTTAGTTTTTATCAGCCAAAAGCGCCTAAGGCTCTAACCACTAGAACAGACAGTCAAAAGTCATAATCAGCATTAATAAATTTCAGTTTTATTTTTTCTTAAAGCAACAAAAAAATATAATACATTTAACAAAGTAAGGCAGCATCAATTTGTTAAATGTATTATTTAGGTAGTATCAAAAAATAAATTGGTCAACTGGGAGTTTCAAAAACTTGATATAATGGGTTTTAATCATACAAAACTTGAACAAGGAATTTTTTGAAACTCCCTTACTCATCACAAGCATTAAGCAACTTCTAGCCGTTGAGTAAATAAATTACCGGAAACCAAAGTTTTTAAAGAACATTTTTGAGTATTTGAAATTATTTTTTTAACTTCCCATAATCCAAAACCACTGTGATTCTTTTTAGTTGTAAACCCATTTTCAAAAATCATTTCAATATTCAGTTCACCTTCAAAAGAATTAATAATTTCAATAATAACCATACCCTCCTGGTCTTTCCTTATGGAAAGTTCTACATACCTTTTAGCGCTTTCATATGCAGCTTCAAGAGCGTTATCTAAAAGTATTCCTAATATTTTGCAAAGTTCATAAACCTTTACGTTATCAATATTATATTCATCCATAATATTGATAATAAACTGAATATCCTTAACCTCCGCAAAAGAAATCTTTGACAGAAGCAACCCGTATAATGCCGGATTATTCTTTACAAATTTGTTAAGCGGTATGGTGTTATTGATTTTTCTAGTTTCACTCTGCATTTGACAGTAATACTTATTGAGCCCCTTAATATCATTAAGAGCAAGATACCCTCCAATTGCCTGCACATTATTGTTATAATCATGCTTAAAGCCGCGTAAACCATCGATAATATCGTCAAGAGATTTAATGTAAATTTTCTGAAACTCTACTTCCTGCCTCTTTGCTTCTAGTTCACTTGATTTTATAGAATTATAAAAACACAAAACCAGAAGAATAAAAACTGCAAATATATTAAAGTAAACCATAGTTAAATTTATACTATTTGAATTATTCAGAAAGTACAGCATATTAGGAATTATCAGTATGGCGCTTATTATTGTGTTGGCAAGTATGCTAAATGACCGTTTTCTAGATATATCCTCCGGAATATTCACTTTTATTTTCATATAATATATTGCTATTGAAACCCCTAGATAGAGAACGATTCCAATAATTCTTAAAACAATAGAATTAGGGAAGTTATTTGTCCAAAAGGTATAGTCGAATTTACCTCCAAGAGAAACAGTTAAAATTGTAGAACCTACATATTCCAAGAGAGCGCTAATAATTAAAAGCAAAGGGGTAACAACAAGAGCGTGAATTAATTTATAATTCAGTATAAATTTAATGGATAAAACTATAACAATTATATACACAAACATGCTAATTTCAGTTACGAATTTAATAGTTATTACTAAAAGCATTACCTGAACTACCGAATTTAGCAAAGAAAATAACAACAGCCTTTTTTTTATAACCTTTTTGTTAAAAATGGTGGCTATAAAAAAACCCTGTATTAGAAAAAATATAGTAAAGCATAAAAAACAACTAACTAATTCAATGATTCTTTGCATAGAGCTTTCCAAAATAACCCCTCCAAAAAATATCAAATAAAAAATTCAGACTCTAGTTCATCTTACTATATTTAAATCATTATTAATTCAATATAGAATTTTATCATGACAATACTTTTAAGACAACCTTTTTTGGACATTTATTGATATATTTAGATAAAATATATGTCTTTTTATTAATTTGCTATCCTTTTAAACCTGCTAACAACATCTCAACAGCCATTCTGTCATTAATTCTGCCGGTTTTGATAGCAACATCCATTTCAAGGCTGTCAACGATTGCCTTTTGAAGAACCTCCAATTCGAATTCCTTCGACTGTTTTAATATTTTACCTGCAATAAATGGTGGGACGCCTAGTTTACCTGCAGAATCATTAAGGCTCATACCTGCTTGATTCAATAATTTCATTTCTAATATCTGATTGAACTGCCTTGTTATCATAAAAAGAATTTTGGGCATCGGCTCCTTTAACACAGTCATCTCCTGAAGTATTATAAATGCTTTAGTCCTGTTTTTCTCAGCTATCGCGTCTGTTAAGTCGAAAATTCTGCTTTTTATTGATTTTGTGCAGACCTTTTGTATATCCTCCAACAAAATCTTTTCTCTTTCACCAAGAAAAAGTATGAGCTTATTTACCTCGCTAAGAAGCTCATTCATTCCCTGTTCACTATTATTAACTAGCACCGCTGCTAGCTCCTGGCTTATTTCTTTATTTGAAGACTTAAATACTTTAATCACCCATTTTACTAATTCAGCAGGTTTCTGAAATGGAAATTCAACAATAAGACCGTTCTTTTTTATAAAATCTACAGTCTTTAATCTCTTGTCAATTTCCTCTTCAACAAATACCAGACATGTATATGAAGGTATACTTTTTAAATAGAGCAACAGACTATCCTTTTGAGATCCGCTTTTCTCTGTCTCTCCCTTCTTACCTGACTTAAAAATACCGCTGTTTTTTACAATCACGATTTTTTTTTCTGAAAACAGCGGAGCAGTGTCACAACTATCCGCAAGCTTTCTCATATCAAGTTTGCCTTCAATTACAATTTTATTCATTGTTTTCATATCGGCTCTAATTATTTTATTTTCTATGGATTCAAGATATACTTTTTTTAAATATTCTTCTTGTCCATAAAATAAATACAAGTTCTTTATTGAATTTGACTTTATTTGCTCTTTTAATATATCTATACTCATAATTTCACCCTTATCGTGGAAATAATCAACGTCAATGTGTTTTAGGGCGTTTCAAAAAATTCCTTGTTCAAGTTTTGTATGATGAAAACTCATTATATCAAGTTTTTGAAACGACCAGTTGCTAAGTTTTTTTGATACTACCTATATAAAAAGCACTATTAATCTTACATTTGACGGAGCAAAATAACGAACGCTTTAACGTTATTTTGTGATAGGCAAATGTAAAAGATT
>JAUZPS010000427.1 GCA_030705945.1 Bacillota bacterium | reverse complement strand
TACATAGTCTCTCCTTTTTATGACGCCAAATATAACTAATCTGTAGTTCGTAGTTTAAAACATATATTATGAATTAACTAAATCTTCAAAGACTTGCTTTCACAATGGGCGCACGGATGCGCCCTCTCTTCCTCCCATGTCGTAGAACATTGCATTAACGACAAGTGTCGTTTATACATATAATATTTTTGCATATACGACATATGTCGTATATAAATCTATGGTATAACTTTACTATCCATAATTTTTACTTTATACCTATCATTTCATTAGACCTTCTAATGCTTTCCTGAATATCATTATTTGAATATTTAAGATAAACTAATGTATTCAATGATGTTCGAGTGTCCTGATATTGTTTTTACTTGGACAATATTAACTCCAGTATTAAGTAGTTGAACTGCTCTTGAATGACGAAATGTGTGAGGGTGAGCCAATTCTCAATACTCTTTACCAAGTATTGATGGAAAATATTTTTTACACAACTTATTTACTGCTTGTACTGTAATAGGTTTTCCATTAGGCTTTTTAATAAAAATATACCTCCAAGAAATTAAATCTTCATTGTAAATATTGTAAATTAAACTTTTCGCTATATATTTTATCATAATAGGAATTTCAAATATAGACTTTTATAAAACTTTACCCTTTGAAACCGAACAGTAACATCATCAAGTGTATTTTCATATTTTATAACAGATATTCCGTTTTCAGTTTATCATTCTTTTTAATGTCGCATCATTCAATAAATCTCAATGTATAAAGACTTTGGTACTCATTATGAACTCATGATTCAAAGCTGTTCAAGCATAATGGTTGTTTTCGGTAAAACTTCCCGAGGATATTTTGCCCTACATGCCTGATTTTGATGTTGGGTGTCTATTGGAAAGAGCTTGGATAAAAAACATCTCATCAACTTCCATTTGGTCAAAATAAAAACCGGAGTTAATGGTATATATTGTTAATGTGTTACAGTTTTCTGTTTCATTGCTACACATACCCCAATTATCAGAAGTATCAAATTTCTGAAAATTAAAGAAAAACTATGCTACTGAAATTCTACGGGAGGAAGGACAAGCTCTAAAGTGAGTATATATGTTAGAGAGCTATTCGGATTTAATTACAATAAAGGACTTAAAGGAAATTTTACATATAGGAAAAGATAAAGCATACTTTTTAATTCATAGTGACCCAATTAAATCTTTCAATATCAGAAGAAATATAAAAATACCAAAAAGAAATGTGATAGATTTTATTGAAAGAAATTGTTAAATATTGACTTTGAAATTTATTTGTGCAATAATAAATCAGTCCAAAACTTAGAAGGAAAGGATTGATTAAAATGGCTATATTCTAAGGAGGATTAAATGAGAGGATCATTAAAAAAGATTGGTAAATTCTATTATGCAATTGTAGATATTGAAAAAGCACTAAATTGGACAAAAATGGTAGATCTAAAAGAATACAAAAGAAAATACAAAATGTGAAAAGAAAATAGATGATGAAAAAATATTAATAGTATTATAAATGATATAAATAATAAAACTTATAGACCACCAACTAAAATAACTTTTGTAGAATACTTAATTGAATATATTAATCGTCAAAAAGACAATAAAAGAATTGAGATTTCAACTTTTGAGTACTATAATAATACTATTGAAAAGCACTTTAAGCCATTTTTTAAGGATTTATATTTGCAAGATATATACTGATATTTTTGAAGAAACCAAAAAACAAAACGCAAATAAAATTGATGAATTATTTAAAAATATAAATCAAAATGCTCTGGTGACCAATTCGTGACTAAATGTTAATAAAAAAATAGTTTCAAAAGTATAAAACCTTTGAAACCATTTATTTATTGATGCGAGAGACGGGACTTGAACCCACACAACCTTGCGGCCACTAGAACCTGAATCTAGCGCGTCTGCCAATTCCGCCACTCTCGCAAAAACGACGCACAAACATTTTACTAAATATTTAGTTAAAATGCAAGTGGAATTTTTTAATAATTTAAATATTTTATGGGGGAGCAAATGAGGATTGATTGGTTAGAAAATGATAGGTTTATAAATAAGGTTGATTCCATTTTGGAAAAGTATTCACTAAGCCTTGGAATCGAGATTTTGAGCATAGTTCTGTATGGTTCGAGAGCAAGAGGAGATAGGAACTCGCAGAATGATTATGAACTTATTGTGCTTGTAAATAATAATACAGACCTTAATAGCTTTATTAAATTTACAAATATACTTCGCATAGAGTTGTTAAAAGAAAAGTTGTTCTTAGTTAAGCTTCTTGTATATACGCCTGATGTTTTTGAAGAATTGCTGTATAATGATAAGGTAACAGGAACTTTCTTATATATGATATGCAAAGAAAATATAATTCTTTATGATAAGTTTGGAACTTTTATAACCATAAAAGAGAGACTTGCGGCTAATGATGTTAAGAAAGAAGAAGAATTTTTAAATCAATGCGTTGATTTTGCAAGGATGTTAGGATCTGAAAAGTGGGAAAGAAAGTGGGAGAAGACCTTGATGCAATATAAATATATGAAGCGGCGAAGAGAGCTAAACGGCTGATATTATTATAAACGCAATATTTTAGCGCGTCTCAAAAAAATTCCTTGTTCAGGTTTTATGTGATGAAAAATCCATTACATATGCTAGGTTGACAAGTTTTTTGATACTGCCTTAAAGAAATTTGGTTAAAAATTATTTATTATCATAAAATATATTATGAATATTTTTACATACGAGTATTTTTATAAAATTTAAGAAAGCAGACAAAGCCTTAAATTTCCGAATCTATTGATATAATGGCGAAGTTACATAAAAGTTATTGGAGGTATTAATTTTGAATATTAAATTAGAAGAGTACAAAAAGTACATAAGAGACAAAAAGGTCGCTGTTTTAGGTATTGGAGTCAGCAATGTTCCGTTGATAAAGTATCTTTCATCTATGGGGGTTGAGATAACAGCCTTTGATAAATCGGGTCCGGAAAAACTCGGAAGCATTATTGATGAATTGTCTGTAATTGGTGTGAAATGTAGTCTTGGCGAAGATTATCTGACAAGGCTTAATGGTTATGATATTGTATTCAGAACTCCAGGCATGAGGTTTGATTTGCCTGAACTGTTGAAGGCTAGGGAAGAAGGGGCTGAAATCACTTCAGAAATGGAAGTCTTTTTTAATTTATGTCCGGCTCCGATTTTCGCTGTTACCGGAAGCGATGGGAAAACTACAACCACCACTCTTATTTATAATATTTTAATTGAACAAGGCTATAAATGCTGGTTGGGAGGGAATATCGGCAATCCTTTACTTGACAGAATTGAAGAAATTGAGGAGAGCCATAAGGTCGTTCTAGAGCTCAGCAGTTTTCAGCTTCATACCATGAAAAGCAGCCCTCAGACGGCAGTTATAACAAATGTTTCTCCAAATCATCTTGATATGCATAAATCTATGGAAGAGTATATTGAAGCTAAGAAAAATATATTTAAATATCAGTCCCCAAGCGACAAATTAATTTTAAATTTTGATAATGACATAACTAGAGATTCTGCCAAGGAAGCTAAAGGCAATGTTGTTTTCTTCTCAAGGGTGAAGGATTTAGATGATGGAGCTAAAATAAAGGACGGAAAACTGGTGTATGTCAAAGACGATGTAGAAACTGAAATAGTTAAGGCTGACGAGATCGTAATACCGGGAGTTCACAATGTAGAAAATTATCTTGCGGCTATTGCTGCGGTTATTGACCATGTTAAACCGGAAACAATAAAAAAAGTCGCTACTACATTTAAGGGTGTTGAACATAGAATCGAGCTTGTAAGAGAACTAAAAGGAATTAAGTTTTACAATGATTCAATTGCCAGCAGCCCCACAAGAACAATTGCGGGATTAAATTCGTTCAAGCAGAAGGTTATTCTTATTGCAGGCGGGTATGACAAGAAAATTCCATATGATTTGATGGGCGAAATTATTGCAGATAAGGTAAAGTGCCTCGTGTTAATTGGCCAAACAGGCTCTAAAATTGAGAAGGCCTTAAAGGATGAGATTGAAAGGAGCGGTAAAGGCGCCGACATTCCGGTAATTTCCTGCAAAACTCTTTCTGATGCTGTTAATTCTGCGTATAAAAATGCCGCGCAAGGCGATATTATAACATTATCTCCCGCAAGCGCCAGCTTTGATATGTTTAAGAATTTTGCTGAACGCGGCGACATGTTTAAGGATATTGTAAATAGTTTATCTTAAGGCATTTTTAATGTGAAATCTTTTTCGCAACTTATATATATAAAAAGCACTATTAATCTTACATTTGACGGAGCAAAATAACGAACGCTTTAACGTTATTTTGTGATAGGCAAATGTAAAAGATTAATTGCTTTTTATATAGTTATTTTGCAAGAAAATTACCTCACTTTTTAATTTGATTCACACTTGTGTGGGTCTAAAAAGTGAGGTTTTTTAGTTATTTGCTAGATGTAAATTATGCTTTA
>JAUZPS010000426.1 GCA_030705945.1 Bacillota bacterium | reverse complement strand
TCTTTTTCGTAACTTATATATATATAAAGCAATTAATCTTTTACATTTGACGGAGCAAAATAACGTTAAAGCGTTCGTTATTTTGCTCCGTCAAATGTAAGATTAATAGTGCTTTTTATATAGAAAAAGAGCAAATGGACTGATTTATTAAACAGTCCATTTGCTTTAAGAATTAATTTTATTGTTAAAGGGTAGAAGTTTTTAATTTAGGTAGTATCAAAATGAAAACTTAGCAACTGGTCGTTTCAAAAACTTGATATAATGGGTTTTGGCCATATAAACTTGAACAAGGAATTTTTTGAAACGCCCTTAATTATACCTTATACCTCATCACGCACATTTGCTTTTCGCCTATAGTCTGCCAATACTCAATAAATTCTCCATTCTGTTTGAAATCTTCAATGGAGTAATTATTAGCTCTGATGTAATCTAAAACATCCCTTGAGAAAAGTACATCAAAAGCTGATGGCTCAAGATTCGGAAGTATTCTAAGAGGCAATTCTTCATGAACTTTATATTCATTATCGAATAAATATGCCTTAAGAAAATTTTTAGAGTCCTTTCCTATTATAAAACCATTTCTGACAATTAGTACATCGTCAATCCTAAGATCTTTATCTTTAACAATCTCTTGAAGCTTTTTGTTCTTATTGACAACCTTAAAATTATTTATGTATTCATGAAGCTTACTTTGAGACATATTTTTAATATTAGCGATTTTAACTTTGGTAATATCCGCTGTTTCGCCTTTAAAAGCTACAACGAAGATAGTGTTATCATCCTGAAACCATATTTCCTGTTGGTTCATAAAAATAATCCTACCGGAAATATTTTTTTCATTAAATACCGGAAATAAAAAGGGTTGATTATCTAAATACTTGATACATCTTATAACTACTTTCTTATCATCCTTGATTGTAACATTAACTGGCTCTCCCCAAACATCCTTATCAACGATATACATATAACCGGCTTCAGTTCTATAAATTCTGTTTTTTCTGTTGGAAACAATTAGTTGATTTTTTTCTACTTTAAGTACTTTTTCGAGATTTTTAATCTTCTCATGACTAAAGGACTTGATTAATTCAGAAATCTGTTTAGGCTTACTTTCAATACTCTTAGCAATACCTGACTTAATATTGTTAGAAAAATCCGCAATTGCATTTTTGCCCTTATTAATTTTATCATCACCATCCTTTAAGTTGATGCGACTAATAAGACTGCCAAAACTACCTTTGAGAGCAACTTTTTTTGAATCCATATATAATTTCCCCTTTTTAAACTGATGCCTGGCGGCAAAATAAATTTAGATATATTTAATACTCAATAAAACGCTTAAGAAAAAACGCTTTACTGGTAATAATTTAAAATTTATTGGATGGAAATAAACTACTATTAAATATATTATAATCTATTTCGTAAATAATACCAATAAAAATTTTAAATGTTTTTTAATTAAATTAAAATCATTATTAATCTTACATTTAGCAGGGCAGAATAACAAATGGTTTTAACGGTATTCTGCGACATATAAATGTAAAAGATAAATTGATTTTAATATAAATATTTCTAGATTATATATTTCCCGCAGAAATTTCTAAAATAATTTTAAAAGGTGAAATTACTTTTATTAATTATTTTATTATGATAGAATTAAATTAATGACAAAAAATTAGAAATTATTGATAAAAGTATTGCGCATGTTTAATGTAAAATCTTTTTCGCAACTTATATAACTTCATTTTTGATAGGCAAATGTAAAAGATTAATCAAGTTTAATATAAGTATAAGATATGGAATTGTAAATTTATAACAGTTCGTTTAAATAAGCGAGCTGTTATAAAACTTTAGGGTTCTATTTATGTATATTATTGGTGGCTATACTTTTAAATATAGTGTTTTTATATCATTTCTTCTGAATTAAATAATAATCACTCAATTCATAGCAACTTTGTGCTGTGTTTATAAAGCGTCTAAGATATAAATAAGACATCTAGAGATCAAGATTTAAAAGCTTAGTTTATTGATTTATGGGGTGTATAAATGGTGGGTTTCAAGAAAATTTCAACTATTAAAAAAAGTATTATATTTTCATGGCTATTATATTATGCATTAATTCTGATTGTTCCAGTTCTTATTTCGGTGTTTACTTATTTAAAAACTGCGAATGTAGTTCAAAATGAAATAAACAGTTCAAATATGTTGTTTCTCAAAAGAATCCAGCAACAAATGGATATTCTGCTTAATGATGCTAGAAGACTAAGTATGGAAGTTTCTTTAAATACCAGTGTTAATAATTTATTGAATCTTAAAAATATCGGAGACACAAAGAATTATCCATATGATATATATAGGGCTGTAAGGGACTTGAGTTCATATAAAATACCTAACAGTTCAATTGATGATTTCTATGTTTATTTTAAGAACATAGACTGTGTAATTTCCCCTAATTCGGCAAATTCAAGCAAGACATACTTTGACGTATATTTTAACCATAAAGAAATTTCATATGACAAATGGCTTAAGACCCTTTCGGGAAATTATAAGGGCGACTTTATTATACTAAATGATACCTATTCCCAAAGCAATGCGAAAAATACAATTATTTATGTTAAAACTATACCATATATAAATCAGTACAATACTTCAGCTAACATTGTCATGTGTCTTGATGGTTCTAAATTTATTCAGGACGCAAAGGAGATAAGTTTATTAAATAAAGGAACATTATTGATTCTGAATAAAACCAATAATGTGGTCATATCTTCTAGAGCTAACTATGACAGCATGGGTATAAAGTATGAGAATTTAGTTCAAAGCAGTGGTATGATTCATCAGAAGGCTAATGGCAATAGCGCGGTTATATCTTATATAACTTCAGAAGCTGCTGATTGGAAATTTTTAAGTATAATTCCTGAAGCTATTTTTTGGGAAAAGTATGATTATATAAGAAAACTAACATTTTTAGGAATTTTCATCTGCCTGATTGTTTGCGCTGTTATTACATATTTTTCATTAAAGAATAATTACAATCCAGTCATAAAATTAATACAGCTTTTAGAAAATAGAAACGGCCTCAAATTTGATAAAAAGAATAATGAATTTTCATTTATACAAGAGGCAATTAATCAAGTATATAAGGAAAAAGAGGATGTAGATAACCTTCTTATACAACAAAACAAAGTTTTACGATCAAACTTTTTAGCCAGGCTGCTAAAAGGCAGCATGGGCAAACTTCCTATTCAGAATCTGCTGTCTATGTATGACGTGAATTTTATATCTCAATATTTTGGGGTTATGGTGTTTTATATAGAGGATATAAATGAAAAGTTGGTTATGTCTGAAGACAAAGATAAAGAAATTAACATGCTTGAGAATTTCAAGCTTATTCAAGTCATTATGTCCGATATCATTGAAGGTATTATCAAACAGAAGAATAATGGGTTTATGATTGAAATAGACGAAATGATGGTATGTTTGATAAACTTTAAAGAAAAAGGAATAGACATAATGAAAAGAGAAATGACCGAAGCTTCAATAGAAGCTAAAAGGTTATTAAAGGATAATTATAACATAAACTTCAAAGTTGCGTTAAGCAATATTCATGAGACTTACACAGGAATACCTGAGGCTTATAATGAGGCTATAGAAGCGTTAGAATACAATAGATTCCTAGAAATAGAGGACATATTCCATTTTGAAGATATTAAAGTTGTAGAGAAGGGGAATTACTATTATCCATTAGAGATAGAACAGCAATTAATAAATAGTATAAAAGTGGGGGACTTCGAAAAATCAAAGGGTATACTTAATGAAATTTTTCAGAATAATTTTGAAAAGACTGTTTTGTCTATTAAAATATCCAGATGTCTTATGTTTGACCTTGTTAGCACGATGATAAAAATTGTTAATGACATATGTATTGATCCGGAAGAAAAATTCCTTGAAGAATTTAATCCTATAGACAGACTTTTAAAATGTGAAAGCATTAATGAAATGAAAGTTGAAATGGATAATATTTTAAGCTGGTTCTGCATTTACATAAATGAAAGAAATAAAAAGAAGAGCAAGAATAAAGCCTTAAACAATGAACTGCGATTAAAAGATCTTGTTATGGAATACGTAAATAATAATTATAAGGATTTTAATCTCAGTATTACGTCAATTGCTGATCAATTTGATATTCATCCTATTAATTTGTCTAAAATATTTTTAGAACAGTCGGGCGAGACTTTATTGGACTTTATTAATAAAGTGAGGATAAGGGAAGCAAAAAAATTATTTTATGGAAATTATAATAATTTAGACGAAATTTCAAAAGAAGTTGGATATTCCAATTCACGAACTTTTACAAGAATATTTAAAAAATTTGAAGGGGTGACGCCAGGGAAATACAAAGACTCAATTGGTTTTGAAATTTAGATATATGTTAAAAAAACTGCCATTAATTCAACTATATTTGGATATGGATTTGATAGGCATAACGTTATGATAATATGGCTGCAAGAATATTAATGATGC
>JAUZPS010000425.1 GCA_030705945.1 Bacillota bacterium | reverse complement strand
TGTTGATAAGAAGTATTACAGAGTATTGAAAGATAAAGGAATATCCGCTTATTTAGAGGGGGTATCCAACCTTGACAACAAAAGCCGTGTTGTTTATAAAATTGTCGGAGCGTATGAGAGTATGGCGATAAATAACGTCGCTTTAAGTTTTTTGGAAGCTGATAATAAAGGCCATTGCAAATACTATTACTATTCAAACCTGAAATCCAGAAAGGATAAAATAGAGTTAGCAAAAGAAATTGCAAAAATCACTAAAACCAAATTTGATTCAAATAACAAGCTTTTATACTATATGGGTCAAGGGCCTGATAAGAAGAAAAATGACGCTGTAGCAACCATGTTCTTTTTCATATTCGCATTTGTTATAATTTGTACAGCTGTTGTAATTTATAACGCATTCAGCATCTCAGTTATGGAGAGAATTAAGCATTTTGGAATTCTAAGGAGCATAGGAGCTACAAAAAGTCAGATAAGCAGCCTGGTTTTTTATGAATCGTTAATTATGAGTGGGATTTCAATACCTTTGGGAGTTATTATAGGTTATTTTGGGTCTTTCATTGTTTTCAATGTTTTTATGTCAGGATTTTTGGGTCAGTTTAAAATTAGTTTTTATCCTAGCGTCGTATTACTTGCCGCAGTTTTGGGAGTTTTTACTGTCTTTTTTTCAGCATTTCTTCCTGCCCTGACGGCTTCAAGGGTTTCTCCGGTAGATGCTATAAAGGGAACAAGCGTTATAAAAAGCGAGAAGATTAAAAGAAGAAAGGGGATATTTGCAAAACTGGTTTTTGGTTTTGAAGGCCAGGTTGCGTATAAAAATATAAAAAGAAGCAGGAAAAGGTTCTATGTGACATGTGTATCGCTGTCCTTATCTCTTATAATGTTTGTATTCTTTTCAAATTTAGTTGATATTGTTCTGGAGACCAATAAATTAGTCAGTATTAATGTTAAAGTTCAGGGAGTCTATCAAACAAACAGTAATAGCATGAGTGATGAATTTGCTCAAAAGATAGCAAATCTAGAAGGGATCGGGGTAGTTTATAAACTAAATTATGTAACGATTCCAATGATAGTTGATAAGAAAGCTGTAAATAAGGAATTTGTAGACTCCCAAAGAGCGCAAGGTTCCTTAACGGAATATAAAGACTATTATATAGTCAATATGGAAATTATAAGCTATGATAAATATGCCTTGGAATTTTTCAATAAGGAAAATAAGAAGAATATCGATTATGAAAAATTCAAAAAAGATGGGTGCATAGTAATAAACAAGGCAATGGGAGACAATTTGGGCAGTGATTTCTATGATGCTTTTACAAATTATAAAAAAGACGATAAATTGCGTCTTACAATGTTCACAAAGGAATATATCAATAAACCTGATAAGGAAATTTTGAAGAAATCTATAGAAAAAAATGGTATAATTGATTTTAAAGTAACGGATATCGAAGATTATGAAACCTTAAACGGTTCACCTATTCGTAACGGTTTTGGGGTTGTTATATCGGACGAAAGCTTCAAACGATTGACGGGAATTAAAAACTATAATACCATTGGTTTAATGTACGCTTCTGAAGAAAGCAGAAACAATGTATATGAAAAGCTTAATCTCATTGCTGATGAAAATAATGTGAAATATTATGATATTTATGAACAGGAAAAGCTTTCGAAAGATTTGATCAATCAGCTTATGGTATTGATTTATGGCTTTATATCGATGATTATCCTTATATCTTGCGTGAATATTATCAATACTGTTACAATAAATCTTCTGGTAAAAAAGCGGGAATATGCAGTTTTTAAGGCTATTGGGATGACTAGGAGTCAATTTGTAAAACTCGTATTGCTTGAAGGCGCTTTATTTGGGATATTTGCAAGCATAATAGGTCTGCCGGTGGGATTTTTGATAACCAAGTATGGAATTATAGCAAGAAATCCTATGGGATATATTGGTTACCATATGTCGATCTGGCCATATTTAGTAGGAGCGATCGGCGTTATTGCAATCACATTATTATCGGCGCTCATTCCTCTGAGAAAATTAAATGACATGAATATTGTCGAAGCGCTAAGAGTTGAAGAATGAGTGAGATAGGCAAATGTAAGAGATCTATCTATAGAAAGCATTTAAGGTGGAGTTGTATGAATATTTTGCTGGTAGAAGATGATAGGGCGCTGGTTTTAGGAATGGAGTACGCGCTCAAAAAAGAGGGATTTAATGTAATATCCGCAGGAACAATAAAAGACGCTCATAACCTTATTGATAAGGATATAGAACTGATATTGCTGGATATTTCATTACCCGACGGAAGCGGTTATGATTTTTGCAAGGAACTCAGAACGAAAAGCCAGGTTCCCGTTATTTTTATGACGGCTTTAGACGGAGAAGCAAATGTTGTATTCGGGCTGGATATCGGTGGAGACGACTATATAACAAAACCTGTAAGAATTAGTGAATTGATATCAAGAATAAAGGCTGTCATGAGAAGGCAGAGAAATAATGATTCTGGTAAAACAGATGACAGAATAATAAGCGGAAATATAGAAGTTCAGCCTTTAAAATGTCAAGTCTTAGTAAATGGTTCGGAAGTCAATCTGACAGCGGCAGAGTATAAACTTCTGCTGCTGCTTATTGAAAATAAGGGAGTTGTGTTGACCCGGAATCAGATTGTTGAAAAGCTTTGGGATATTGATGGTAATTTTATTGATTATAACACCCTTAATGTCTATATAAAGAGATTAAGAGAAAAGATCGAGACAGAAGGCAATAAGCATATTGAAACAGTCAGAGGGCTGGGATATACATGGAAGGATGAGGTGGGAATACCTTGAAGCTTTTTAAGAATATAGAGGCTCGAAAAGCTTTATTAATGAACGGAATTTTTCTTTTAATGTTTGCGGTAACTTTAATTTTTTTTATAAAGTATTGCGTCAATTCGATGAATACGGAGCAAATAAAACAAAATACCGCTGTTATAGGGAGCCTTGTAAAAAAATATCCGGATGCCGAAGAGCAAATAGTCAGAAATTTTATTTCCGGTGAGCAAGAGGATTATGATTTCGGCAAAAGCGTATTAAAGAAATATTCCTACACAGAAGCGCAAGCAGCTTATAAAAATACTGTTATGAGCCAAAGCTATGACAAATTGTATTACCGGTTCATAATCCTTCTGATTATTTTTTCCATAGGGATTTTACTTATAACGTTAATAATTTACAATAGCGTTTTTAAGAAAATAAGAAAAGTCGCAGTCAGGGCAGAGGGAATCATTGAGGGTAATTACGATCCCATTGACGGGGAAAATGATGAAGGAGACTTAGGAATTCTGGTCTATCAGTTTAATACAATGTCAAAAAGAATGACAGAAACCTTAGAATCTCTTCAAAAGGAAAAAATATTCTTAAAAAGACTAATAACGGACATTTCACATCAGTTAAAAACCCCACTTGCGTCATTGATAATGTTTAATGAAATAATGTCGGATCATGAAAACGTATCAAAAGATGATTTTAATAAGTTTACGAAGGAAAGTAAAAATCAGCTGGAAAGAATGGAGTGGTTAGTAAAGAACCTTCTTAAAATGGCAAAATTAGAAGGCGGTATGGTAGAGTTTGAAAGCTCTGAAGCTCCAATAATAAAAACTATTGAAAGCAGTGTTGAAGGGCTTAAAACAATGGCCAAGAAACAAGATATTAATATAACCTTAGAGGGTGACCCTCACATTGTTGTGAATCATGACATAAACTGGACTTCTGAAGCTATTTCAAATATATTTAAGAATTCTATTGAGCATGTGAAGTCTGGCGGAAATATTAGGATCAGCTGGGAGGAAAACAATGTATTTGTTGAGATAAGAATTGAGGATGACGGCGAAGGCATAAGCAAAAGCGAATTGCCATTAATTTTTGATAGATTTCATAAAGGTCCAAACAGCTCTAATCCCACCAATATCGGCATTGGGCTTTTTATTGCAAAGAATGCTGTTGAGGGTCAGGGAGGAGCCATTTATGCAGAGAGTGATGAGGGCTGTGGCAGTAAATTTGTAATACGACTTATGAAAAGAGTATGGAAATAAAACACGTTTTGCGTATTTACCAAATCAATATAAATTAAAATTATCCTGTAGACGGCCTTATAGCTGGCATAGGGGCCTATCTTTATAAAAAGATATTGAAACAAATCCCAAATTATGATTAAATTATAAAAATTAAATATTTAACAGGAGATGACAAAGTGATGGGTAAAGCTAGAGGAATTAAAAAGTGTATCTCAGTAACGGTCTTAGTAATGACATTGGTTTGCAGCTTGATTATTCCGCAAAATTCATATGCTGCCAAACAACTATGCGAAGTCAAACAACCATGGTATGAAGCAAGTATCAAACAGGTTACAGATTTCGGAATAGCAAGTCCAGGAAATATAAAGCCATCTTCAAAAGTTAAAGCAGAAGATTTCCTAAAGATGGCAGTTTTATGGTTTACATATAACCACGGCGAGGATTATAAAACTGTTGTAAAAGATCTCGGATGGGTTAAGGATGGGGAAATACTATCTG
>JAUZPS010000424.1 GCA_030705945.1 Bacillota bacterium | reverse complement strand
CTATTAATCTAAATAAGTTGCGAAAAAGACTTTACATTAAAGATGCAGTTAGGTAGTAACAAAAAAATTTAGCAACTGGTCGTTTCAAAAACTTGATATAATGGGTTTTAGTCATATAAACTTGAACAAGGAATTTTTTGAAACGCCTTATATATTTTGCAATATAAGAAATGGATGTAAAATGTTTATTGCAAAATACATATATAGCTAAACGTATAGCAAGGAGATACAATATGAAAAAAGTTGAATTGCTTGCTCCGGCAGGGAGTTTGGAAAAACTAAAAATGGCAGTGCTCTTCGGAGCAGACGCTGTTTATATTGGAGGAGAGGAATTTAGCCTCAGGGCGTCAGCTGAGAATTTTAGCAAAGATGATATGCTTGAAGGTATCGAATTTGCTCATAGCAGAGGGAAAAAAGTATACCTTACCATGAATATTATTCCGCATAATGATGATTTGGAGGATATGCCTGATTTTATTAGGGAAGCTTCTAGTCTTGGAGTGGATGCTATAATTTTGTCCGATCCGGGCACCTTCTCAATAGTCAAGGAAATTGCGCCTGATATTCCTATTCATCTGAGTACTCAGGCTAATAATACAAACTGGAGGAGCGCTAAATTCTGGTATGACCAGGGTGTTAAAAGAATAATTCTTGCCCGGGAGCTTTCTTTGGCAGAACTAAGCGCAATGCGCGAAAAACTCCCTTCAGAAATTGAACTGGAGATGTTTGTGCATGGAGCCATGTGTATTTCTTATTCGGGAAGATGTCTTTTAAGCAATTATATGACCGGCCGTGATTCAAACAAGGGCTACTGCGCTCATCCATGCAGATGGAAGTATCACCTTGTTGAAGAGAAAAGGCCAGGCGAGTATATGCCTGTTTATGAAAATGAAAGAGGTACTTTTATTTACAACTCAAAGGACCTTTGCATGATAGAGTATATTCCAGAAATAATAAATGCAGGATTAAATAGCCTTAAGATAGAAGGAAGAATGAAAAGTTCATATTATGTCGCAACAATTGTAAAGACTTATAGAGAGGCTATTGACGCGTATTATGCGGATCCTTCTAACTACAGATTTAATCCGGAAAGCTTGGAAGAGCTTTCAAAAGCCAGTCATAGGGAATATTCAACAGGGTTTTATTTAGATAAACCTTCTGGAAATGGACAGATTTACAATACAAGTTCTTATATCAGAGAGTACGATTTTGTCGGACTTGTTATAAGCTATGATAAAGACACCCGCATTGCAACAATAGAGCAAAGAAACAGAATGTTTGTAGGAGATGAAATAGAAGTAGTGAGGCCCACGGGTAAATATTTCATACAGAAGATATCTGAAATGAAGGATATTGAAGGCAACAACATAAGTGTGGCTCCTCATCCTCAAATGACTGTGTTTATGTATATGGACGATCCTGTTGTTGAGTTTACTATGCTAAGGAGAAAAGTTTTAGAATAATTAGTTTTATATAGTCGCGCTGGACAAGTAATTTCTTAAAAACACCCTAAATAAAAAGCAATTAATCTTTTACATTTGACGGAGCAAAATAACGTTAAAGCGTTCGTTATTTTGCTCCGTCAAATGTAAGATTAATAGTGCTTTTTATATAAATAAGATTTGAAAGCATGAATATCTAGCCTTTTGCCAGGACAAAATATTAGAAAATCGGGCTCGGAATGAAAAAAGTACGAATCTGAATTTCCTTATATTTTAAATTGGAAAGAGGCTTTTTATGCTTTCAAGGAGAAGAATTAACTTAATAATATTTATATTTTCATTTATTTTCTTTCTATTAGCCCTTAAGGTTTTTTATATTCAATTTTTTGAAGGACAAAAGCTGTTTGCCGAAGCTTCTGCTCAGAGAATTTCAACTGCTAAGATGGAGAAGTCAAGGGGACAAATTTTAGATAAGAACTTTATTCCGTTTACATCAAGAACAACTAAAACATCCGTCGTTCTTGAACCTTTGCTATTAAGAGGGAAAGGTGATCTTATCTTAAAGCTTTCAAACGCTTTAAAGTTAGATTTCGGTTCTCTGAAAAGAGAAATAGAGTTTAAAAAGGCGCCAATATTAATTGATATTGATGAAGAAAGTAAGAATCAGGCATTAGGTCTGAAAACCAAGGGTGTCTCTTTGTTAAACTCTTTGCAAAGGTATGGACAGGCATCAGTTCTTACGCATGTTTTAGGTTATCTTAACCAAGCTGATCAAAACGGCGCATCGGGTTTGGAAAAAAGTTATGAAAATATATTAAAGGAATGCGGCGAAGACTCTTTAAGGGTTGTTACAGACGCCAATGACAACATACTTCAAGGAATTGGTTACAGGATAATAAAGTCAGGCGACTTAAAAAAGGAATTAAACTTAAAGCTGACAATAGATTACCATATTCAGAAAAAAGTTGAAGACATTATGAAAAAGAATAATTTGACTGGAGCAGTGGTTGTTGAAGATGTCAACACCGGAAATATTGCTGCAATGGCTAGTATGCCGGATTTTGACCAGAATGATGTGGGCAAATACCTGCAAAGCCCCAAAAATGAATTGTTTAATAGAGCTGTCGCATCCTACAATATTGGTTCTATCTTTAAAATCATTGATGTTGCTGAGGCTCTTGAGTCAGGAGTAAGCCTTGATAATAATTATTTATGCACAGGAGTGTTAAAATTAGGCGACAGGGAGTTTAGATGTTCTTCGTTTGAGAATGGAGGTCATGGTTACATTGGATTTTCAGACGCTTTTGCGAAGTCCTGCAATTCGTATTTTATTGATCTTGGATTAAAGCTAGGATACCAAAAGCTTTTAACAATGGCGGATAAATTTGGCTTGGGTAAGATAACAGGACTTAGAAGCCAGGGTGTGGACGAGGCTTCCGGCAATTTGCCTCCAATAAAACACTATTATACTGACGGAGATATCGCCAATATGTCAATAGGCCAGGGAGGGATAATGACAACGCCTGTTCAGATAGCGAACCTTGTTGCTACAGTCGCAAACGGAGGCATAAAGAATCAGGTAAATATTGTTGACTCAATTATAGACGAGAACGGTAAGGAAGTTAAAAGAATCAGGAAAGATGGATGGGAAAGGGTTATATCAAAAAGTACCTCAGATAGAATAAGGAGCCTTATGGAAGAAGTTGTAACAAGTGGAACGGGAACCAAAGCAAAGCCTGATGGAATTTTAGGAGCTGGCGGAAAAACAGGAAGCGCGGAAACAGGCCTCTATATAAATGGAGAAAAAGTTGTGCATGCGTGGTTTGCAGGTTACTTTCCAAGCAGCGCTCCTAAATACTCGGTGGCAGTATTTGTTGAAAATGGTAAAAGCGGTGGGCAGGCTGCCGCGCCAATATTTAAGGAAATAGCCGAAGCTTGTTCAAAGGAATAAACAGATCACTATTTAAAAAAAATTTTAAAAAATAGATTTTCGGATATGCACACTTAGAGTAGATGAATTCATATATTTATAAAGTAACCTATTTTTTGGGGGTGCCATACTTGCTGCCATTTTTTTTATTCCCAATAGCGGCGAAAACTCTAAATAGTGTCTTTTTACTAATAGGATATGTTTCAAATAGCAATTCGTTTCCACAACCTTTATCTCATGATGAAGAGCAACAATATCTTGAAAGGTATAAAAATGGTGACGAGGAAGCAAGAAACATACTCATCGAGAGAAACTTAAGGCTCGTAGCCCATATCGTTAAAAAGTACAATTCTTCAGGATACGACAGTGATGATCTCATTTCCATCGGAACAATAGGTCTTA
The DNA here is from genome assembly GCA_030705945.1 of Bacillota bacterium. Taxonomy (GTDB): domain Bacteria; phylum Bacillota; class Clostridia; order Acetivibrionales; family DSM-2933; genus Pseudobacteroides. The sequence goes on along the minus strand of JAUZPS010000424.1, from coordinate 782 downwards.
TTAAAGCCATTTCGACTTTTGATCAATCAAAAGGAGCAAGACTTGCTACTTATGCTGTACGATGTATAGAAAATGCTACCCCTTCACTACGGAAACATTCAGGTACTCTCACCGCTACCCTCTATTGGAAAGTATATCCGATATGTCTACTGTGGGGGACAGGATTAAGCATTACAGATTAATGAGAGGCTTAAAGCAGAAAGATATATACGAAAAAATAGGAATTGACAAATCTACATATATTCATTATGAAAGTAAAGCTATTGCAGGTCTTATGAAAAATAATTATAGCATTTAAATAGAATCAAATGTTTGGACAATATAATACTCAAGCTTGAATTAATATAGACAATATTATAATATCTACTTACGAGTTGCAAACTTACGATAAAGTCATAGCTCCGCAGCTTTCCAATTATATGGGGCTGATATACTGAAAATTATGCAAAAATAGAGTTTGCGTCTTATGGTTTTGAGGTATATATATAATAGGTTAATGATTATGGCGCAGATTTTATTGCAAAAAGTAAAAACGGAAATTATCTAGCCTAGCAAAATGATAGGTATAGATTAATATATATAAAAAGCGCTATTAATCTTACATTTGACGGAGCAAAATAACGAACGCTTTAACGTTATTTTGTGATAGGCAAATGTAAAAGATTAATTGCTTTTTATATGGATATTTAAATAATGGATATGGGAGGTTTTATCATGAAAAAGGATTTTTATTTAGCCGTAGAAGAGAGACGTACATTTTATGGAATCAGTAAGGAGTCGTT
>JAUZPS010000423.1 GCA_030705945.1 Bacillota bacterium | reverse complement strand
TTTCCAGGACTGAATAAACATTGCTGCTCTCTTGGTTATGAAGGAGGATTTGTAGAAAGGCTCATTGAGGGCACTTATATCGGGCATGTTGTAGAACATACAATAATTGAACTTCAGAACAGGCTTGGTTACGATATTGCTTATGGAAAAACCAGAGTTTATAAGGAGCCTTCTGTTTATTATATAATTTATCAATTTGCCGATGAGAAGTGCGCTGTTGAGTGTGGAAAGGCTGTTGTTGATATTGTTACCCGGATTATAAACAAACAGGAATACAGTAAAGAAGAGTTTGACAAAACATTTGAAAAATTAAAAATTCTTAAGACTGAAGGAGAACTAGGTCCTAGCACGAAAGCTATATTTGATGAAGCCGTTAAGAGAGGAATACCTGTTAAACGGTTGGGCAGTGAGAGCCTTCTTCAACTTGGACTTGGCAAAAACTCAAAACTTATACAAGCTTCTCTAACAGATTCTCCTAGTTGTATTTCTGTGGATATCGTATCTAATAAGCAATTAACAAAAAAACTTCTTCGTGATTATAAAATTCCTGTCCCATATGGTGAAATAGCTTATAATGAGGAGGATGCAGTCAGAGCTGCCAATGAAATCGGATATCCTGTTGTTTTAAAACCATACAATGGATGCCAAGGCAAGGGCGTTTCCATAAATATTTTAAACGATGAGGAGACCAGAGCGGCGAGCAAAGAGGCGTTTAAGCACAGCAAGGCTGTTATGGTGGAATATTACATCAAAGGAAAAGATTATAGGATACTTGTTGTTGGCAATAAGGTATCTGCTGTTTCAGAAAGAATGCCCCCCTTTGTTGAAGGTGATGGCGCTCATACAATAGCAGAACTTGTAAAATTGAAAAATTCTGATCCGTTAAGAGGAATGGATCACGAGAAACCCCTTACTCAAATAAGATTAGACAATATAGCTAAGGATCTTCTTCGTAAAAACGGCTTAAGCGACGATTATGTTCCGAAGTCTGGCGAAATTATCTTTTTAAGAACCAATACAAACATAAGCACCGGCGGCACGGCGAGAGATTGTACTGACGAGATACATCCTTATAATAAGCAGATTGCAATAAAAGCCGCCAAAGTACTTAATCTTGATATTGCTGGAATAGATATGACAATTGAAGACATCTCTGAGCCAATAAACGAAAACAATGGAGCCATCATTGAAGTAAACGCCGCTCCAGGCTTGCGGATGCATATTTATCCATCTGAAGGAAAAGCCAGAAATGTGGCGTCTGATATCGTCGATATGATGTATCCTGAAGACAGCCAATTTTCAATACCTATCATAGCAGTTACCGGAACCAACGGCAAGACAACGACAACCCGCCTTATTAGACATACTTTGGCTTTGACGGGTAAGAAAGTCGGAATGACAAGCACAAATGGGATATATATTGGTGATGAATGCATAATGCAAGGCGACAATACAGGCCCTGTCAGCGCAGGAATAGTACTTTCGGATAAGGATACGGAAATCGCGGTTTTAGAGACAGCAAGGGGAGGCATTATCAGGGGCGGACTTAGGTTTGATACCGCGGACGTAGGCGTAATAACTAATATTAGCAACGATCACATTGGATTGGATGGAATTAATAGCATTGAAGACTTAGCTTTCATTAAGTCCCTTGTTGTGGAAGCGGTTAAGCCTCTTGGGTATTCAGTTTTAAACGCCGATGATCCAATGTTGGAATATTGCTTTAATAGGGCTTCAGGGAAAAAAATATTGTTTTCAAGACATAAAGATAATTCTAATATAAATAAGCATATAAAAAATGGTGGAACAGCCGTATATTCAGATGGTAAGCATATTCATATTTTTGATGAAACGGATATAGAACTTATTGAGGTGGATAAGATACCGATTACTTATGAGGGAGCCGCGAAATGTAACATAGAAAATTCGTTGGCTGCTGTTTCTGCTCTTTATGCAGTGGGAATACCTGTAGAAATTATTGAAATGGGCTTAAAAACCTTTACACCGGATGAAAAACTAAATCCAGGCAGGTTTAACATGTTCGAAATGGATGGATTTAAGGTGTTGTTGGATTATGGTCATAATCCTGCAGGGTATGTATGCGTAACGGATTTTATCCTATCGCAAAAATCCCAAAGAAAAGTAGGAATAATCGGTGTGCCGGGAGACAGGCTGGATGAAAATATCAAAGAGATTGGTGAACTATGCGGCAAAGTTTTTTCCAAAATATATATAAAAGAAGATGATGATTTAAGAGGAAGAAAACCAGGAGAGGTAGCTGAATTATTGCATGAAACCCTTATCAATAATGGATACCCAAAAGAGGACGTAAAAGTAATTTTATCTGAGCAGAAAGCTTTTGAAACAGCGTTAAATAATGCAATGCCTGGTGATTTAATAGTAATGTTTTACCAAAAGTTTTCTGAGGCTCTAAATATTATAAAAAGTTTTTCGGTGAAGGAAGTTCTGGAAGAAGATAATTTAGCTTTAAAAAAATCATATACCCTTTGAACTCTTAAATTGTTTGCAGTATAATGTACTTATGAATTTTATGCGGAAGATAAGTGTCTTCAATAAAGAGAGGTTTGTATAATGATTGATAAGGAAAGAGTAAAAGCTGCGGTAAGGGAAATATTGATTGCTATAGGAGACGATCCGGATAGGCCTGGACTACTAGAAACTCCTGACAGGGTCGCAAGAATGTATGAAGAAATTTTCGCCGGGCTGCATAGAGATCCTAGGCTTGATGTAAAAGTGTTTCAGGAAGATAATCATGAAGAAATTGTATTGGTAAAAGATATTCCTACATATTCTATATGTGAGCATCATTTACTTCCATTTGTTGGTGTGGCTCATGTCGTATATATACCCAGAAAAGGCAAAATAATGGGTTTGAGCAAGCTTGCGAGAATAGTAGATACTATAGCCAAAAAGCCTCAACTTCAGGAAAGATTGACGAGCGAAGTTGCAGATGTTTTAATGGAGGCAATCAACCCGGTTGGAGCAGCTGTAGTTATGGAAGCTGAGCACCTTTGCATGACGATGAGAGGTATAAAAAAACCAGGATCTAAAACAATAACATCAGCTCTAAGAGGAACAATTAAGACAGATGCAAGGACGAGATCTGAGGTAATGGCTCTGATCAATGGCAGGTAGTTATGTAGACAAGCCAATAATTTGAAAGTTATGTTAAGTTGTTTTTTACAGTTCGATATCTATAGTATTGACTTAAAATATGATAAAGTATAATATAATATTATAGTAGAGTTTAACACTACATTATGCTGTTAATAATTATATACAATACAGAGGAGGGGGTTATGATTACTAAGATAAAAAAGGAAAATTTATTAGAAATAGTGAATAATATAATTGAGAGGGATGATCAAGTCAAGATATTGTCCTTAAGCGACGAGCTGACAATTTCTCAGGTGGTAAAATTTTTTACAAAGCAAGGAAGAAATTTTACCAAGACTATGATCCAGAACTATATAAGGGTTGGGGTCTTGCCGCCGCCAATTGATAAACGCTATTATACTAAAGATCACCTTGTGTTGTTGACAATTATTGATAATCTGAAAGAGATTTATTCACTTGAGGAAATAAAAGAAGTGCTTGAGCCTGTAAGGAATAATCCGGATATATTTGAAGATGATATTTTTAAGACCATCGATATTTATAACAATTATCTGGAAATAAGAAAAGATGCGCTGGGAAAATGGTCGGAATCTTTGAATTCTATATTTGACAAAGTTGAAGCGTTACTTGATAAGGACGGGATCAGAGAAGCTGAAAAAGATAGGGCATCCGCATTTTTACTTATTCTTTCCATTATGGCGGAGACTATTGCTAAAAAAGATATGGTAGAAGAGCTTGTACAAAAATATATTAAGGGATAAAAAAGGAGGTTTTATTATGGATAGGTTTAATCAATATGATGAACTTGCGCATTCCAACAGGTTAGCTGTTCATATGGTCAGGGTTTACGGCTGGATGTTTTTAGGGCTTATTATCACAGCTATTACTGCATTTGTTACAGTGGCGTCTCCATTAGGAGCATTGGTTATAAATCCTATAAGCCTGATAATACTTTTTCTTGCTGAAATGGGTATTGTGGTATTTCTATCAGCAAGGATAGTAAACATGAGTTTTACCACAGCATCAGCGGCGTTTATAGTATATTCGGTTTTAAATGGTCTGACCCTGTCGCTTATATTTTATGTGTATAGACTGGGTTCCGTCGCAAACGTGTTCTTTATAACGGCTTTGTTTTTTGGTGTTATGAGCGTTTATGGAGCAGTGACAAAAAATGACTTGACGAAGGTTGGGTCAATTCTTTTCATGGGATTTATAGGAATAATAATAGCTTCAATTGTAAACTTCTTTGTTGCAAGCACAATGCTGCAGTGGATAATTTCATATGCTGGAGTCGCTGTTTTCTTGGGATTAACAGCCTATGATGTCCAGAAGATCAAAAAGTATTACGGAGCTTTTGCGGGTACGCCTAAAGAAGATAACATTGCAATTTTTGGAGCTTTGAATTTATATCTGGACTTTATAAACCT
>JAUZPS010000422.1 GCA_030705945.1 Bacillota bacterium | reverse complement strand
TTTCATCACCTGTTATCAATACATCAAATAGGTCTGAAAAGCCTAATTTTTGAAGGATTATCTCAGTCACTCGCCTGCTTCTTCCAGTAAAAAGGCCCAATTTTATTCCTTTATTCTTGATGAACCCAAGAAGCTTATCAATGCCTTCTATAGGCTTGATATAGGCTGCAAAATTAGTTTCAAAATGTTTCACATAGATATCAGACGCAGTATCGTTAAATTTAAAATTTACTAACTTTTTAATAATCTCTGTATCGGTAGGACCAAATTCTTTTATAAGCTCTTCATCCGAATATAAAATTCCTGAAAGTTCATAGGCTGCTTCTTTCAGAGCGTAAATTGTCAAAGGTAATGTATCCGCTAAAGTTCCATCCAAATCAAAAACAACTGCATCAATTTTCATTAAGTCCTCCAGTCAAAATCAATCTTTAAGTTTTATTTCATCTCTTGGTAAAATACCTTATATGCTTTGTTCATTATATAAATATCAATTTTACTTGTTATTTCAAATGGCGAGTGCATTGATAGAACTGCTACTCCACAATCAATTACTTCGACGCCTATGTTTGCTAAAAACTGAGCAATCGTTCCCCCGCCTCCTAAGTCAACTTTACCGATCTCGCCTGTTTGCCATATAATATTATTGGCGTTAAATATTTTTCTGAGCTCAGCAATAAATTCAGCATTGGCTTCGCTTCCTCCAACCTTGCCCCTTGAACCTGTGTATTTTTGAAGTACAAGACCTTTTCCCATAAATGAAGCATTTCTTTTATCCTGCACTCCCTCATAATTCGGATCAACACCTGAATTTACGTCTGCCGACAACATTTTAGACTTGGATAAGCAACTTCTTAGCATTATGTCATTATATTTCTTGTTTCCTATATACATAAGCTTTGCTAAGAAGTTCTCAAGAAACGCGGATTGAGCTCCGGTATTTCCCATACTCCCAACCTCTTCCTTGTCCGAAAGATAACACACAGCTGTTTTTTCAACGTTATTTACCTGCAATATAGCATCAAGAGCCCCATAGGAACAAACTCTGTCATCCTGTCCATAAGCGCCCACAAAACTCCTATCTATACCTACATCCTTAGCCTTAAAAGCTGGAACGATTTCTAGTTCCGCTGATATAAAATCTTCTTCTGTAATTTTATATCTTTCATTTAAAATCTTAAGTATATTAAATTTAACCCTTTCTTTTACCTTATCGTCTTCTGATGGAATTGAACCTGTGAGAATATTCAGGCCTTCACCGGTAATTGCATCCATCATTTTCTTCTGCATCTGGTCCTGAGCAAGGTGAGGTAAAAGATCCGTAATTGTAAAGACTGGATCAGATTCATCCTCTCCAATTTTTACATCAACAATTTCTCCAGCTGTTTTAACAATAACGCCATGCATTGCCAAAGGAATAGTAACCCATTGATACTTTTTGATTCCGCCATAATAATGAGTCTTTAAAAGTACCATACCGGTATCTTCATATATAGGATTTTGCTTTAAATCTACCCTTGGAGAGTCAATATGAGCTCCTACAATATTTACCCCAGTTTCTAATCCAGACCTTCCAATGACGCCAAGGATAATTGATTTATTTCTATTTACCTGATAAACTTTCGCGCCAGGCTTAAGTTTTGCTTCCAATTCAAGACTATCAATTGAGATAAATCCGTTCTCCTCTGCTTTTCTAACCGCTTCGGAAGTAAACTCCCTTTCAGTCTTTGCTCTGTCTAAAAACTGTTTATAACCTTCGCAAAATTGAAATGCAAGTTTTTTTTCATCCTCATTGGAATTTTCCCAAATATTCTTGCTTTTATATGTCAACTTCTCATTTAACAATTGTCCTGCAGATTTGTTTTCTTCCATATGCATCCTCCTGAAATTCATATAATGTAGTATCAAAAAAAACTTAGCAACTGGTCGTTTCAAAAACTTAAAATAATGGGTTCTCGTCATATAAACTTGAACAAGGAATTTTTTGAAACGCCCTAAGTGAAATAAGAGTAGATTAAATAATTTTAAATAAGTAAAAAGCAATTAATCTTTTACATTTGCCTATCACAAAATAACGTTAAAGCGTTCGTTATTTTGCTCCGTCAAATGTAAGATTAATAGTGCTTTTTATATAAGTAAAATACTATAAATTTTTAAATAATATAGATAATTGTTAATTTTAATATAGTTATTATATACCCAATTTCTTTTAAAATAAATATAATTATAAGATGATTAAAAAAATAATATAAAATAATAAAAAAAGTGTTGACACATAAGCTAGATGTTAGTATAATAAATTTGCTGCTTGAGAGAGCGGTAACATGCGGGAGTGGCGGAACTGGCAGACGCGCACGTTTGAGGGGCGTGTGGGCGACCATACGGGTTCAAGTCCCGTCTTCCGCACCAGTAAAAAAACATCGGATATCCGATGTTTTTTTGTTATATTTAACTTTTTGTATCTGACAATTATTTCAACACGCCCACAACTTTGACTGATTCCAGTTTTGATAAGCCATGTGGAGAATTTTTCATTTGCTCTGTTAAATCATTTCCTGCTTCAACACCTTCATGCATTCCATTATTCCATCTAGGAGCGTTAGTTACATCATAAACTTTTCCCTCAATGGCGATATAGGCAGGATTCCCATTTTTCCCATTGTACTTTTTCAACTCTTCTTTAGTAAAAGTTTTAAGTCCACTTTCCGAGCTTGGAGCGCTTGATTGCTGAACTGAAGGCTCTGAAGCTGAAGGGTTGCCTTGGTTATTTGTAGCGCTGCCGCAACCCGACATAGAGAGTAATACAACAAACGAACTGGCAATCAACATATTTTTTAAATTATTCTTCTTCATATAGTTACGCCTCTTTTTCTATTTAAATATTTTATAGTGAAAACTTTTCATAATGTATAAATCTACGTTTTATTCCTATATCTTTTAGCGCCCTTAAAACATTATTTAACATTATTGAAGGTCCGCATATATAATATCCCTGCTTATATACGTCCATACTATTGTTTTTCAAAATACTAAGTATCTTTTCTTTGTTTATGACGCCCCTCTCTCCTTCCCATGTATCATCTTTAAACATTACTGGGGTAAAATAAAAGTTCTGCATTTCTTTTGCCATTTTTTCAAATTCTACCTTATTAATTAATTCACTTTGATTATTTATACCCCAAATCAACGTCACTTTTTTAGATTTATCATTTCTAAAAATATATCTTAATATACTCAATGCTGGAGTAATCCCAACACCACCGCAAATAAGTACAATACCATCCTCTCCCTTTTTGTCAATATAGCTGAAATTACCATAGGGAGCGTCAAGAAAAACTTTATCTCCTTCAACCACGTTTTTAATAGAAGATGTATAATCACCCAATTCTTTTACCGTTACTGATACATAATCATTATTTGTCGGCTCTGAAGAGAAAGAAAACGGATGTTCCTCAGCTTTAATATTTTTGCTGAAGATACGTACAAATCCGAATTGCCCAGGCTTATAATTAAAAATCTTGCCATTTTCCGGAACTAAGTTTAATGAATACATTGTTTCTGACTCTTTTTTAATTCCCTTTATTATAAATCTCCGATTTTTCAGTATTAGGAGCCTGATTACCTTATGATATAGATAGAATCCAATGCCTCCAACGAAATAAAAAATATAAACAGATCTTATTAACAAGTTTGACTTTGCTCCATAAGTCATCATCACATGTATAAACATTAAGACCAGTCCTATAACAGAAAGATTATGAATAGCTACCTGATACTCATACTTTGCTACTTTTATTTTCTCCATAATTTTTCTGAACTTATAAAGAGGCTTTATCTTCTTAACAACTAAATCAGCCATAAAAATCAAAGCAAGAAATATTACAGCTAAATAAATATAAAATGCCTTATCTCCCATCTCTGAAGTGGAAAACTCGCCCATCAGATCGGTAAATAAAATTTTATGAATAAAAACCATAGTCACAGCGATTATTGCCATTAATCCGTGAAATCTATAAAATTTATCCAACCCAAAATATCTTTCTATAAATTTGGGCCTTGCGCTTAAAATAAACTCAAAAATAAGCCATGTATATGCCATAGATCCAAGAATCATTGGTATAAAAATCTTATAATTACTATATCTTGCCGTATTGGAGTTAAAAATCGCAAGAATGGGTAATAAAGGGCTTAAATAGTAAAATAGCAAAAAAAACACTTTTTTGAGCATGATCTCCTCCTTGACAAAGTTTAATATTATTTTTACAGGCCTATGGTTCATGCATTATCTTTAACTATTGATTATTAATTATAGATATTTAATACCCAAATTTAATTTTATTAATCATTTTTATCATATAAATTTTTTTATAATGTTTATTATTTAATCAATTATGTGTAATAATCCTATACGATTGATTAATCATATAAAAATATTAAATTTATTTTTCTGTAATTAAAAATTCATGTTCAAAACTTCATAAAATAAGCGCTCAAAAAGATACTTTATCTATTTTGAGCGCTTAAAAATTAATTTCGTATTATATTTTTATACCAAATAAATATTTAAA
>JAUZPS010000421.1 GCA_030705945.1 Bacillota bacterium | reverse complement strand
GACATCCTTATGGTCAGATTGGCGTTCACCCAGCGCAGGTGGTACAACAGGAAAGTTATGGACTGACTTGCTGAGTAATACCAATAAAGCAATTGCTGCTCTTGATCCCAGCATTAAATATGAAATTGCAGGCATGTGCTGGATGCAAGGTGAAGCCGATGCTTGCGCTTCTAATATAGCTTCTGAGTATGAACCGCTTCTTACTGCGTTTATAGGTGATGCTCGTAAAGCGTTTAATGCGCCCAATATGCCTTTTGTAATAGGAATGATTGACGATACCAGCACTTGGCCATACTATGCAATGGTCCGCGAAGCTGAACAAAATGTTGCTCAAAAAGTTCCCCATGTTGGGATTTTTGACACAAAAGATCTGGATACAGATGGCTCCCACTATAAAAATCAGGGTCTTCTTGATATGGGTTCCCTGTTTGCTTCAACCATGTACAAGGAGCTTACGAAATAAGACATATATTGGGGGTAGAAGTTTCGGATTATTTAAAATGAAATGACTGGAGAATGTTAAATGCCATCAACTATGATTCATCTACTAGCAGCATATGAAATAAACCCAAAAGCTCTGGATTTATTCTGGGTTGGAAACTTTGCTCCTGATTTTACAAATGATAGACAATTAAAAGATGAAATTCATTTTAGAAATGCTTCAAATCGTATGGAAGCGCTTAACCAATTAAGAAAAAAGATTGACGATAACGATCCATTTGAAACAGGATGGTTGTTACATTTATTTGTCGATGCTTGTTGGGATGAAATAATGATACCGGCGTTTCAGAAGAAATACATAAATGATGGAGATTGTCAAAATTGGTTTATAAAATATAGAGAAGAAACAAGTTTGGCAAGTTATTATCTTTATCATCATAGTGACTGGGCTCCTAAAATTTGGGCCCAAATTTTAAATGCTGATTTATCAATTATTAAATCAGAGTTGCCAATAACCCAAAATGATATTGAATGGTATAGGGAAAGAGTTTATAAAAGACACTCAGAAAGTGATATTAATTCAGTATCTTTAGAGTATAATGCAGAACAATTAATTGATTTTTCTCGAAAGACTGCGCGTAAATATTTGGAATGGTTTTGAAGTAAAGTTTTTGAAAATCAATTGAAGATAACTCTAGCATTTATAAAGAATTATTTGGAGGATGAGTAAAATATATAAAAAGCAATTAATCTTTTACATTTGACGGAGCAAAATAACGTTAAAGCGTTCGTTATTTTGCTCCGTCAAATGTAAGATTAATAGTGCTTTTTATATACCTAAGCTGCGAAAAAGATTTTACATTAAAAACGCAGTTAATATGTCTGCATTTACATTTTTAATTAAAAGATATATAATAATCCCAGATAGATTGTTAAAAAATTATCATTGTCTTTATATATGGGAGATGGTCTAAATGAAAATAAGTGAGGCAAAACAATGCATCAAGGAATTATACCTTAAAACTCAAAGTGTTGCGGCATTAATCAGTGAGCGGGGAGTTGGAAAGACATCAGCTTTCAAACAGTGCGCGGAAGAACTTGGCATAGGCTACATGGGTCTTTACGCTGCAGCTCTAGAAGGGCCTGACTTTATGGGATTGCCTGATAAAGACAGCGCAAAAGGTATCACAAGATATCTGGCTCCTCAATTTCTTCCAACAGTTCAGGCAGTAAATGAGGGGATATTTCCGGCAAAGGGAATTCTTGTATTAGAGGAGATAAACCGGGTTCCAAGTGATACGGTATCTGTGCTCTATCCACTATTGCTGGAGAGGAAAATAAACGGGCATAGCCTGGCTGAAGGCTGGAAAATAGGCGTCACTATGAATCCGGACAACTTGAACTATTCTGTCAATTCTTTAGATGACGCAATGCTGGATAGGTTTGTATCGATTGAGATAATTGCGGATCTGGAAGATTATATAGAGTTCTCCTTACATAACGGCCCGAATGATGATACATTAGCGTTTTTACAGGCATGTCCGGACATGCTTCTTGTTGTAAAAAAGTCCGCTGACAGCGGAGCATTATCAAAATCGCCAACTCCTAGGGGCTGGACTAAGGTTCAGGAGCTGCTGAACAACTGTGATCTTAACGACAAGCTCATGGTTGAGTTAATTGCGGGAATTTTGGGGCCTGAAGTAGCCTCGGCTTTCTTAGGATATATAAGAAGCAGAGACTTTGCAATTCCTTCAACACAAAAGCTTTTAAATTCTTTTGAAGAAGTACGGCCTTCTATACAAGGTATAATGGATAAAAACAGGTTGGATATAATAAATCTTATAATAAAAAAAATAGTTGTTGGATATGAAGTTGAAAAAAATCAAATAGATAACATGAATTGTTTTGTAGAGTTTTTAAATGAGGAACTCAGGGTTTTGTTCTTTAAAGTTCTGGCTTCCAAGCGTCCTGAGGATTTTGAAGAAACAGTTAAATCTATGCCTGTATTCGACAGTGTGGCTGACAAGGTAGTTGAGATAATCATAGGAAAGGGATGATAGTATGCGGATTCAGGACGCAATTGTCAATCTGTTGCTCAAGAAGCCTTTTTATGGATATATCGCGTCAACTTTAACTCCCTTAGAAAGCAATACGGTATCAACAATAAGTTTGGTGGATAAGCCGGCATTGCGACTTGTTTACAACAAGGTCTGGTTTGAAGCTCTAAGTAATGAATATGCCATTGGAGCTGTTTTGCATGAAATACTGCATCTTGTTCTTCTTCATCCATACAGGCGAAACGGAAGGGACAAAGATATCTGGACTATAGCCTGCGATATGGCGGTTAATGAGCTTATTGAAGAGAAATTTCTCAATAAAGAAGCCGTTACTGTTAAAAAAATTGAGAAAGAAACAGGGCTCCAAATATTATGTAATAAAAGCTCTGAATACTACTATAGCATACTGATACAAAACGATGAAAAGTTTAGTCTGGTGGGCAGTGATGATGAGATAAAGATTGTTTTAAAGAGCGGTTTGGAGCTTAAGGCGAACAATACAATGGAGGGCGACCCCTCGGAAGTAAACAAAAAAGCAATCGAATGCATGATTTCAGAAGTTGTCCAACAGGCAAAATCGGACGGAGAGATGCCGGATGCTGTTGGCCGCCAGGTTGATGAAATATATAAAAAGTACGAGATAAACTGGAGAAATGTTTTAAAGAGGTTTTTAACTGGTAAAGGCAAGGTTAGTAAGAGAAAAACTTATAAAAGAGAATCCAAACGGTTTGAAAATATGCCAGGCGACAAAAGATCAGTAGGAACAAAAGCTCTATTAGCAATAGATGAAAGTGGGTCTATATCTGATAAAGATATTTTGAAATTTTATAATGAAATTCTCCAGATTAAAAGTATTACAGGCGTTTCCCTGAGCGTAACCCAGTTTGACACCAAATGTTCTGAGCCTATGCCAGTGGAAAGCTTTTTAAAAAACAAGACCAGAGTAAAAAACGGGGGGACTGATTTCAGACCAGTATTTGAACTGGCTGATAAATTAAAGACTCAATTGGTTATTATTTTTACAGATGGCGATGGGACTTTACCCGAAAGCGTAAATCAGAAGGCGCTTTGGGTGCTCACAAAAGGCGGTAAGGTCGATGCTAAATTCGGGCATCAGGTTGTGTTTACCGACTAAGCATAAACATATGTATTAGGCTATTAAAATTAAGTATACGGATAGGTATTATGCGAGTTTGCAGCAGATATGAATATTGCGCGTATCAAAGGGGGAATAACAATGTTCACACAGTTTGCTATTGTCGGAGGCAGTATAAGAATTCATAAAAGCGTTTTTGCTAAGGAAATGCTTTTTAGCAATAGTCTTTTGAAGGCTTTGCTTAAGTGGAATTCATCCGGAGATACTGATATGGGAAGCTTTAAAAGCGATCCAGGCAATAATGAAATAGTGATTGATTTCAGCGATAAAATGTGCACAGGTTTGGAAGATTCTCCAACAGAAATTTTGAAGGGCCTCAAAGCAAAGTATAAAGATAATATTAAGGGAAAAGTAACCTGCAGGGGAAGCATGTACGCCTTTGAAATAGATCTGAATTCTGATGACGGCAATATACAATATGTACTTGGTTAGGGCAGTTTAATGCTCTTAAAATTTGGTATTTATTAATTTGTGAATTTAGTTTAAAATTATGGATGTCAAAGATACCGGACTGTAAATTAGTTATTCGGTGTAAGATTGTGGAAATCACGTGCAGGTATAAAAGTTTATCATTAAACAGGGAGCTAATATGATCAAGGTTTATAATAGGACAAAAAAAGAATATGAGGTTGAGAATGTCGCAGGCAACAGCGTTCTTAATGCTCTGTACAATACTGCCCACGGAAGACTAGGGTTGGAACTGCTTATAAAAAGGAAGTTGTATTCTTCTATTTCAGGCGTATTTTGTGACAGCAAAAGGAGCAGAGGCTTGATTAAGAAATTCATAGAGAGTTATAAAATTAATATGTCTGAATGCTCGGATGATGTTGACAGTTTCAATTCCTTCAATGATTTTTTTGTCAGGAAAATGAAGCCGAATACCAGACCATTTGATAAAGACCCTGATAAGCTT
>JAUZPS010000420.1 GCA_030705945.1 Bacillota bacterium | reverse complement strand
CCCCTGCACCCCCTTTTCCGCGTCGCATAAGAGCTTGATGCAAAGAAAATCACTTTACATCAAACTCTTATGCCTAATAGCTCTCTCGTTCAAACATAGCAATATTTGATTTGTTTAAACCGTTTTTACTCAAAATATCTTCCAGTTTGACTATATATTCTTCTAACCTATGTACTTCATGGCACTTTTCTGCATATAGACCTTGAAGATATTCGCGTTCTTCCTTCCAGAGCAAAGATGGCTTTTTTAATGTTACCTCCAATTCACCAGCCTTATAGGCGCTTATATCCTTTTCGATATTTGTATAAAGGTCCTGCTCACTGTATTCATATGGAAACGGTTCCTGTCCATAGTTTACAAGCAAATATTTTTTGAATTTTTTAGGTAGTAATATTCTATGGGTATCTTCAATTTGCTGTATAATCATTTTATTTATGATCATTTGATTTATTCCTTTCATAGCTTATTGTAAATTATGGAATTTATATCAAAAACAACCGCTACTCGTATTCAATGTAATATCCGGCAGCCCTTGCTGTATCGAGCTTTAAAATGATTTTTCTGCTGCTGTTTTCCAAAGTTACATATTTACTAATTTCAAAGAATTTATCTTTTATCAGGTTGGAGATAATTTTATCAGAATCAATAAAATCAGACTGCATGGTTTTGTGTTTATCTGTATGACAAAGCTCTTCAACTGTTAAAAATGAATTTTCAGAACTGTTATCTGACTTTAGAACATACCTGTCCCTGCTTTGATCAAATATATATTCAGAATCATGTCGTAGCCTTTTAACTATGGTATCATACCTGACACCATAAGTTTCTGTAACATGTTCTATAGCCGCCTGCTTTCCATGATTGTTAAAGATATCAACGAATATCTTAAAATCAATGCTTTCAAGCTTTTTTACTCTACTCATGAGATTATCTCCTTCCTTTTTCCTTTAATTCTATAACTGTCATCGTCACCGTCTTCTATACCCATATTAATAATGTGACAATGATGTACCAGCCTGTCTAAAATAGCTGTGGCCGCAAGCTGACTTGTAAATAATTCATCCCATTCTCTTAGTTTAAGGTTTGTTGTAATTATGATGGATTTCTTTTCATACCTGCTTCGAACCAATTGAAAGAAAATACTTTCTTTCTCCCTATCCATCTTGAGGTATCCAAGCTCATCAATAATGATAAGATCAACTTTGGAAAGTCTGGCAAGTGATTCTTTTAAATTGCCTTCAGCAGCTGATTTCGAAAGATTATTGATCAATTCCAGGGCGTTTTCAAAAAGTACTTTTCTACCTGCTTCACATGCCTTCAATCCGATCCCTGTAGCTATGTGACTTTTTCCAACTCCAGTCTTTCCAATAAATATTATATTTTCACGTTTATCCAGAAATTCTAGCGTAGATAATTCTTTTATCTTCTGCATGTTCTGGTATTTGTGAAAACTGTAATCATACTCTTCTAAAGTAGTAATTTTTTCGAACTGCGCAGCTTTTATATTCCGTTCTGTACGTCTTTTCTGTTTACCTTCTTCCTCTGTGGATAAAAGACTTATGAGAAATTCCTTATAACCCAGGTTTTTAGCTATTGCTTCTTCTATTAATTCATTGTACTTTCTTCTAATGTCAACAAGCTTAAATGTTTTTAACATGGTCTTAATGTATTTATCACCAGTGTCAATACCAGTATTTACATTCAATTTTGACCACCTCCTTCATAGTATGACAGGTCTCTTGCAAGAGAATGACCGCCTGCTATTGGATTAGTAGCCTGTGAAACTTTATCCTCAAGAACTATCTCAACATATTTTTCTTTTAATACGCCTTTTACTCCATCAATATCTAATATATTGTTCCTAATACAGTATTCTAGAATCTTATCAAGGCTTTCTGTGGTGTAAAGTTCTCTTAGCTTAAGTATTTGTCTTGCATGATAAATGGGTTGATCAAGTATCTTTGATGCAGTTTCAAGAAAAATCTCTCCATTCTTAAATGCGGATTTAAATTGTCGTCTGACCTCTGGTATTGATTTTGGAGCTTTATTAGAAATTGGTTCATAATCTTCATCCAGACGTGTTACAGGGTCATCCGATGTATTGATTTCGTAGGATCTTATAAAATTCATATTCATGTCATATATTTCAATCTTATAACCATAGACAATCCGGTATTGGACTTGCTTGTCAACGTATTTAACAGGAACACTGTATTTTCTGGCATCAATGTTAACATAAGAGTCAGGGCTAACCTTTCGTTTTTCTAGAGTACCTTTAATAAATCTTTTTTCTGGAATGGGAGAAAGGCATATAATTTCCTCCTTGTGAGCCTCAGAAGGAATCCTTTTCGTAGTCCCATGTACCTTTTGACACCAGTTTGTAATGAATTCTTTACTTGCTTTATTGAGCTCGGTCATAGAGGGGAAGGAATTTCCTTTTATAAAATGAGCCTCTATGTATTGGTAAGGTTTCTCAATCTTTCCTTTTGTCCTTGCCCGGTAACAGTTACATGGGTTAAGTTCCGTCCCAATATGTGTTGCTAGTCTTAATGCGTCAAAGTTAAATTTCGGCTCTGAGTCAGGGATGTTTTCAATAACAAGAGCTTTCGGATTATCTATTACCAACTCTGCCGTTATTCCTCCAAGATCCTCAAAAAGCTCCTGTATGGCTTCATAAATTGCATCTGCATCCTCGGATAAGGAAAATACCATAGATTTTTGCCTGCTGTACGACAAAATCATTGAAAAACATATGACCCTCCTGATTTCATTTCCAATAACCATCGTGTATGGAGACCAATCGAATTGTGCTTGGTCTCCGGGAGGAGTTTCAACTCTGTCAGTTGCTTTCTTTGATATTTTATTCTTTTCATCTTTTAAAGTTTTTAAGTATCTGTAGATAGGATTTATGCTTCCTTTATAGCCTATTTTGATAAGTTCTTCATATATTCTTGTTCCAATAAATCCTTCTTCAACGAACCAGGCTTTAATATTATCCTTATATAAATCAACCTTTGTACTAGTCTGAGTTCTTTTATACTGGGGCTCTGAATTCTGTTTTAGCAGTTTTTTAACCGTATTCCTAGATATCTTCATTCTCTTTGCAATCTGATTAATTTTCACCCCGCTTTTAAACATACGCTTCACACTGATCCAATCATGCACGTCCTTCACCTCTCAATCCCCTTTCATAAGTTTTCATATGAAAAGGTTACATTTGTTTCTTGACATGGTCAAATTTCAACGTGAATTAGTGGTCTACTTTCAGTGTAAATCAACAGATATGTAGAAGAGAATGAAAAGCTCATAGATTATTCTAGGTTTGAAGAAAAATATTACACTGACAGCCAAAATATACGTAAATTAATTATTTTTATAACAAATATCGAAAAAGATAAAAACAATAAAAATTATAATATAATAAAGGCTTTTCACATATTTTTAATGCTTTTTTTAAACAAGTACGGCTTGAAATATCATTATACTGATTATAATAAATTAAAAGAACTTGTTAGCGATAAATATAACAATATACAGATTAAGAAAGGTTTATATTTATTTCTTGAAAGGAATAAGGTTTTAGCTGAATCAAAGAAAATGATAAAGTTGCTTGAATTAAAGAAAAGCAATCCAAACAATGACCAAAATAGTCAAGGTAGCGAGCTTAATATAAGCTAGTTGTTATATCAGGTAAGATACGCCTTGTATCAAGCTTTTCCAGTATAGTTTAACTACAATCTGAGTTTCTGTAAATTGTTTTTTGAGAATACCTTTAGACACCGCCACTGAGGCGAATCTCGGGTAAATTCAATCTCTCCTCAAAAAAAGAAAAGCTTTGCAAGCCACAGACAAAGGCTATCTGGTAAAATAGCAAAATTACAGTTTTGTGCATTTAGCAAGAAGCCCAAATTGGCAATTAACAAGTGGAAATATATGTATAATACTCCCACAATCCAGTCTGGGAGTGGCTTAGTTTTCCGGTTAAACTTTTTATAAAACCAAGAGCCAGTCGTATCGAAAAATTGTTTGAGAGTACACCTATTATAGAAATTTCAGATTCAGTAAAACTTCGTGCAGCACAGAGGGCAATTGATAAGAGGGCTCCTTTTCATATACAACGAAATGGGATTGATGATTCAATTCTGATTGAGGTTTATATAGATGTTATAAGGGCTAAAAAAAATGACAAAGTGTAGATATGCCTTTATTACGCATAACACAAAAGACTTTAGCCATCCAAATGCAAACAACAAATTACCACACCCAGATATTGCAGGTTGTTTTTCAAAGATAAAGTCTCTTTATTTTATTACATTAGGTGAAGCATTACAACGAATTGAACTAGAGCAATTAAAGGATCTCATGATTGAGTTAGATTGGGTTGAAGAACCTAGACGGTTATCAGAAATAGTAGAAGCTATTGATGAGTTTGTTACAAAAGTTTGGTATAATCGTCATCAGGTTACACGTGAAGAGATAGGAGATGGAATTATAGAAATAGTAGAGAAAGAAACATTTCCAATTAAAGACCACAGAACGCGCCCTATTCAACGAGATATATGGGAAGGTGCACT
>JAUZPS010000042.1 GCA_030705945.1 Bacillota bacterium | reverse complement strand
GAAGAGCTTAAGACCCGAGTAAATAGTAAAAGTTTTGATAAATATATAAAGCTGCTAGAGCAAGATGAATTAATTTGCATAAAAGAAGAAATAATTAACGTCACGAAGGAAAAGAAAGTCAGAGTGGCTTATTTAGCGGTTTCAGTTGACGAGGTAAATGAAGCTATAAATAGCAATAAGATTAAAAAAATTCAGCAAATAAGAGTTCTGGAATTATTAAGGGATACTGAGCACCTATCGGTATCTGATATTATACAGTTTTCAGGCGCTACTTCAAGTTCGATCAACACTCTAAAAAAGAACGGGTTTATAGCGTTTAAGGAGATCGAGGTTAATAGAGACCCATATAGTGGAAGGACGTTTAACAGGTCCAAGCCCTTCATACCGACCAAAGAACAGGCTGAAGCGCTGAAGGATGCGGGAGAGAAGATTGAGAAAGAAGAGTTTTATGAAATTCTGCTTCATGGAGTAACGGGAAGCGGTAAGACAGAAGTATATTTGCAGCTAATAAAGAAATGTTATGATAAGGGGAAAAATGCCATTGTACTTGTGCCTGAGATTTCTCTCACTCCACAAATGGTAGAAAGATTTAAAAGCAGGTTTGGCGACGAGGTCGCAGTCCTACATAGCAGGCTTTCAGCCGGGGAACGTTATGATCAATGGAGACTTATCAGAGATGGTAAGATCAAAGTTGTAGTTGGGGCAAGATCAGCTGTATTTGCTCCTTTTGACAGGATCGGAATAATAATAATCGATGAAGAACATGAAAGCTCTTACAAATCTGAAACCACTCCAAAATACCATGCGAGGGATATAGCAAGGGAAAGATGTAAGGAAGAGAACGCGATTTTGTTATACGGCTCCGCAACACCAGCTATTGATACTTATTATAATGCAACTCTGGGTAAAATAGGTTTATATAAGATGTTGGAGCGCCCAAACAAAGCTGTTCTTCCTAAGGTTGAGATTGTAGACATGAGAGACGAGCTCAATGAAGGCAACAGGTCCATGTTCAGCAGCAAGCTTTCAAAGGAAATCATCAAAAATATTGAAGCTGGTCAGCAAACTATTTTATTTTTAAATAGAAGAGGATATTCCTCATTTGTGTTATGCAGAAACTGTGGCTTTACAATGAAATGTTCAAACTGCAGTATAAGTCTTACTTATCATGCAAATAATGACAGACTCATATGCCATTATTGCGGATTTACCATCAAAAATCCGGGGGTATGTCCTAAGTGCAACAGCAAGAATATAAGGCATTTCGGGACAGGAACGCAAAAGATAGAGGATGAAGCAAAGAGAAATTTTAAGGGCTCTACAGTAATAAGGATGGATATGGATACTACAAATTATAAAAACTCCCATGAAAAAATATTAACAGAGTTCAAAGAAAAGAATATTAATATTATGATTGGGACCCAGATGATAGCGAAGGGACATGATTTTCCTAATGTTACTTTAGTTGGCGTCCTTGCTGCCGATAGCTTGTTGAACCTTGATGATTTCAGAGCTTCAGAAAAGACCTTCCAGTTGATTACGCAGGTTGCCGGAAGAGCAGGCAGAGGTGAATTACCTGGAAGGGTAATTATTCAATCGTATAATACGGAAGATTTCAGCATAACAAATGCCTGTAAGCATGATTATATGGGGTTTTACAAGCAAGAAATACTGATAAGAGAAAAACTGGAATACCCGCCTTTTACAAATATCGGAGTATTGATATTAAGTGGATTAAATGACGCTCAGGTATCACAAAAAGCCAAAGAAGTAGGCGAAGAATTAAAAGAGCAATTAAATGATGGAGGAGAGGGAACTAATATTTTGGGTCCTTTAAGAGCTCCAATGCCAATGATTAAAAAGAAATACAGGTGGAGAATTGTTGTTAAGTGCAAGGATCAGGACAAGCTAGTTGACTCTTTGAGATATATAAACGGCAAACTTTATAAAGGATTAGACAAAGTTGGCGTCGAAATTAGTATGGATATAAATCCTTTTAGTATGCTATAATTTTAAAGCTATATAAAAAGCAATTAATCTTTTACATTTGCCTATCACAAAATAACGTTAAAGCGTTCGTTATTTTGCTCCGTCAAATGTAAGATTAATAGTGCTTTTTATATATATAAGTTGCGAAAAAGACTTTACATTAAAAATGCAGTTGATACGTCTGTATTTTACTATCAAAGCTGAACTTTTCGCAATTTATGAATCAACGTATATGTTTTGTGATTTTAAAAGTTGATGTATAATTTTTATCACGAAACATATAACAATTTGATTATAAATATAACCTTTTGGAGGAGATCTGTATGGCAATAAGGATTATCAGAGAAGAAGGAGAAGAAGTTTTAAGGAAGAAGGCAAAAGAAGTGGGCGTAATTGATGAGAGAATCGTTACTCTTGCTGAAGATATGGCGGAAACAATGTATAATGAGGATGGCGTCGGACTTGCCGCGCCCCAGGTTGGAATATTAAAGAGAATGGTTGTAATTGATGTAGGAGAGGGATTACTTACGCTTATCAATCCTAAGATAACTCAAGAAGATGGCGAAGAGATTGACATAGAAGGATGTTTAAGCGTGCCTGACGTAGTCGGAGAAGTAAAAAGACCTTTTAAGGTTACTGTAGAAGCTAAAAATTTAAAGGGCGAAGATTTTGTTATTGAAGGCGAAGGTTTGCTCGCAAGAGCTCTTTGTCATGAAATTGATCATCTGAATGGCGTTTTGTTTATTGATAGGGCTGAGAAGATTATAAATAAAAACGAAATGAAAAATAACGAAAAAAGACAAAAATCTAAATAAGAATTTATATATAGATAATCAATGTAAAATTAATTTTATATAGTTGCGCTGAGCAGCCTAAGAATGGCTTTTCAAAGCGAACTGATATTTAGTTATCTAAAATAAATATACTAGGAGTGAAAAGCTTTGAAAATAGTCTTCATGGGTACGCCAGAGTTTGCAATCCCAAGCCTTAAAGCGCTTGTGGAAGAAAATTATCATATTGCGGCAGTGGTAACACAACCGGATAAACCAAAAGGCAGAGGTAACAAATTGACTCCCCCGCCTGTAAAGGTGTTTGCTGAAGAAAAGGGCATTATGGTGATTCAGCCGGAAAAAATAAGAACGGGAGAGTTTTATAACGCGCTGAAGGCGTTAGAACCTGATCTGTTTGTTACAGTAGCCTACGGCAGAATTTTGCCCAAGGATATATTGGATTTACCGCCTTTGGGCTGTATAAATGTTCACGGGTCCCTATTGCCCAAATACAGAGGCGCGGCTCCTATTCAATGGTCTGTTATAAATGGGGAGACAAAGGCGGGAATAACTACAATGTACACCGATGTCGGAATGGATACAGGAGATATGCTGCTAAAGCGGGAGGTTGAGATACCTGTTGATATGACAGCCGGAGAACTTCATGACGTCTTATCCGTCGTTGGAGCAGATGTCCTTAAAGAAACACTGCTTCAGTTAAAAGAAGGCGCGCTTAAAAGGGAAAAACAGGTTGAAGAGGATTCAACTAATGCCCCAATTATAAAGAAAGAGATTGGCGAAATTAATTGGAATAAAAGCGCCAGAGATATTCATAACCTTGTGAGAGGCGCAAATCCTTGGCCTGGAGCTTTTACGGTATTTAATGGAGGCAAGTTAAGAATATGGAAAACCTGTGTTTTAGACAGCGAAAATCATAAGTTAAAGCCAGGAACAATACTTAAGTCAGATAAAAGCGGGATGGTCGCAGCGTGTGGAGAGGGACTTATAAAAATTATGGAGATACAGCCGGAATCAGGCAGGAGAATGACTGTAGAAGAATACCTCTGCGGACATAAGATAAATGAAGGTGAAGTAATTGGATAATTATTTAAAGAAGTTTATATTTTTTTCTGTTGCTGTTATATTGTCGCTATGCTTGATTATTTTTGGTATGGGCTTTATTTACCGCAATTTTACTATTTCAAATTATAATATAATAATTCTATTGTCAATTTGTATTTTTACTGTTGTGACAGCATTGTTAATAATAACAATATTTATAATATATTTAACTTATAAAAAAAAGAGAATAAAACCGGTTTTAGCTAAATTTGTTAAAACCGGTTTTAATATTCTGTTTCCCCTGATATCATTATTATTAAAAATGTCAAGGAATAATAAGGATGCAATCAGGAAATTTTATATAGATATCAATAACATTCTCGTAGAATCAGGCGGACTCAAATTTAAACCTGAAGATATACTGGTGGTTTTACCCCACTGTCTTCAGAATAATGAGTGCGGGATTAAGATAACCTCCGATATTAAAAATTGTAAAAGATGCGGAAAGTGCAATATTGGAGAGATAACTAATATAATGCGCGAAACCGGTATAAAAGCTGTTGTTGTAACAGGAGGAACAGCCGCAAGAAATGTGATTTCAAAATCAAAACCTAAAATAATAATTGCAGTAGCTTGCGAAAGGGATCTAATAAGTGGTATATTTGATGTGAAAAACATTTGCGTAATAGGAATTACTAATGAACGCCCAAACGGGCCTTGCTTTAATACATTTGTAAATATTGAAGCACTTAGAAATAGGATAAATGAATTGACCAATTGATTTATATAGCAGATAACAATATAAAATAACAAAATAAAGAGAGATAATTTATATGGCTGTGGATTTACCCAGGGAACTGGCTTTAAAAACGATTTATGAGATAAATGAAAAGGGCGCTTATTCAAATTTAGCTCTGAATAAACTTCTTGAGGGTAATTCTCTTAAGGGAGTGGACAGGGCTTTTGTCACAGAGTTGGTGTATGGCGTCCTAAAATGGAAGCTTTCTATAGATTGGACAATCAGTAAGTTTTCAAGCATAAAGTTAAAAAAAATTTCGCCATGGATACTTAATATTTTAAGGCTAGGAGTCTATCAGCTTTTGTATACGGATAGGATTCCTGTTTCAGCCGCATGCAATGAAAGCGTTAACCTGTCTAAAAGATATGGGCACTCAGGTTCAAGCAAGTTTGTAAATGGCGTTTTAAGGAGTATCGCAAGAAGCAAGGCTTCTATTGAGTATCCTGACAAAGAAAAGGATATTGTAGGCTATCTGTCAGTTAAATATTCCCATCCTGATTGGTTGGTAACAGAGTGGTTGCAAAGGTTTGGCAAAGAATTTACTGAGGATTTACTTTGCAGCAACAATGAAGTTCCAGATTTTATGATTAGGGTTAATACTCTCAAAACTTCAAAGGACAAGCTGAAACTTGAACTTTCGGAAAATGGAGTTGAGACTACTGATGGAAAATTTATGGACGAGGCGTTGCAGGTTTTAAATCCCGGTTCGTTTCTCAACCTTGAACAATATAAAATGGGACATTTCCTCGTTCAGGATGAAAGCTCTATGTTAGTAGCTAGAGTAATGGATCCAAAGCCTGGCGAACTTATCGTTGATGTATGCTCAGCGCCTGGCGGCAAAACCACTCACATGGCGCAGCTTATGAAAAATGAAGGCTTGATAGTTGCCCGGGATATTCATGAGCATAAGATCAATCTTATAAATGAAGGCTCAAAACGCCTTGGAGTGGAAATAATTAAAGCGGAAGCGTTTGACGCTGTAAATATTGATGAGAATTTGATTGAAAAGGCGGATAGAGTTTTGGTAGACGCTCCTTGCACAGGGTTTGGGATAATCAGAAAAAAACCCGATATCAAATGGTCTCGTAGCGCCAAAGACAAGAAAGAAATTACAGATCTCCAGCTAAAGATATTAAGTAACGCCTCAAGATATGTAAAGGCTGGAGGATATCTTGTTTATAGCACCTGCACTATAGAAAATGAAGAAAACAAGGATTTGGTGGATAGGTTTCTCAATGAAAGTGAAGACTTTTTCCTTGAAGATTTTATAAGCTTACTCCCTGAGGGATTAAAAGAATTTTCGAAGAAAGGATATATTGAATTATATCCAAATATAAATAAAGTTGACGGCTTTTTCATAGCCAAAATGAGAAAACGAGGATAGTAATGGATAAAAAGCAAAATCTTTATGATTTGACTGTCGAAGAGCTTGAAGAGTCATTAGTGGTTATCGGAGAGCCTAAGTACAGGGCTAAACAGATATTTCAATGGGTTCATAAAGGGGTTTTGAGCATTGATGAAATGACAAATCTCTCAAAGGAGCTAAGACAAAAAATTAAAGATAATTTCAATTTTGAGAAATTAAAAATTCAGAATAAGTTGGTGTCAAAAATCGATGGCACCATTAAGTATATATTTGAATACGCTGATGGTAATGTAATTGAAAGCGTCCTTATGTCGTATAAGCATGGTTTTACAGCGTGCATATCATCCCAAGCCGGCTGCAGGATGGGGTGTAAATTCTGCGCTTCAACAGGAATAGAATTTGGACGGAACCTCACAGGCGGAGAAATTCTCGATCAGATATTAACGATACAGAAGGATGAGGGCAAGAGAATAAGCAATATTGTTATTATGGGCATTGGCGAGCCTTTGGACAATTACGACAATCTTATAAAATTTCTTAAGCTTGTTAATCACAAGGATGGCTTAAACATTGGCTTAAGACATATTTCTGTATCTACCTGCGGTTTGGTTCCTGAGATTATAAAGTTGTCTAAAGAAAACCTTCAAGTGACGCTTTCTATATCATTACATGCTCCTAATAATGAAATAAGAGAAAAAATAATGCCTGTAAATAAAGCATATTCTATTGACAAATTGATTGAAGCATGTAAGATATATACAGAGGTAACTAGTAGAAGAATAACATTTGAATATGCAATGATTTCAGATGTAAATGATTCGGATCAAAGCGCCTTCGAGCTTTCAAAGCTGCTTAAAGGCATGTTATGCCATGTTAATTTGATTCCGATAAATTCTATTGATAAAGACGAATTTAAAAGAACAAAAATGAAAAAAACAGAAAGTTTCAAAAGAATTTTGGAAAAACACGGCATTGAGACGACTGTAAGGCGTGAACTAGGAGCTGATATTAACGCAGCATGTGGACAGCTTAGGAAAAGTAGGATTAGGAATGACAAGTATGATAAAATAGATTCTGATATTTGCGCAACGAGTTAATTTATATTAAAAGCGCTAATAATCTTACATTTAGCAGAGATAAGGGAGTTTCAAAAAATTCCATGTTCAAGTTTTTGAAACTCCTAGTTGACCAGTTTATTTTTTGATACTATATAAAAAGCAATTAATCTTTTACATTTGCCTATCACAAAATAACGTTAAAGCGTTCGTTATTTTGCTCCGTCAAATGTAAGATTAATAGTGCTTTTTATATACCTAAGTGTAAAAGGTTAATTGATTTTAATATGAAAGTTATGATGAAATAATTTTATTTAATATATTATAAGTGTTGTAACTGCGCGTTGTTGCTTTATGCGCAAGCGGTATGATGAAATTTAGACAATTTATCCTTACTAAGGAGTGGTACGGTGAGATACGGGGTCAGATGTGATAAAGGAAAAGTCAGAGAGATAAATGAAGACAGCTATAATATTTTAGCCGGCTTTCCAGGAGCGCCCACAGCTTTTATTATTGCAGACGGTATGGGCGGACATAATTCCGGAGAAATTGCCAGTAAATCAGCTGTGGAATTAATCAGCAATAATATATCTGAAAATCCTGATATCTTTAAAAAGAGCGAGGACGTTTCAAATACTCTTAAGGATATAATACAGTTGGCAAATGTTCATGTCTACAAAAAATCCCTTGAAAACGAAACCGATTCAGGGATGGGAACAACCTTGATAGTAGCTGTTGTTATTGACAGAAAGTTGTATATAGGCCATGTTGGAGACAGCAGAGTATATCTTATTCGCGATGGAAAGATAGAGAAACTAACAATAGATCACTCCTATATTGAAGAGCTTATCAGAAACGGTTCTCTTACAAGGGAAGAAGCTGAGAATCACCCTAATAAGAATCTTATTACGAGAGCTTTAGGTTGCGTTGCTGTATTAGAAGTGGATACTTATACATATGATATAATGGAAAATGATGTTTTTCTGATGTGTACTGACGGACTAACGAATATGCTTAACGAAGAAAGAATTTTAGAAATAATTGAGAGAATTGAAGACCCTGAGTTAGCCTGTGAAAAATTAGTTGAAGGATCCAATGATATGGGTGGAGAAGATAATATAACGGTTATAATTTTTAAAGAATAAGGGAATAACCTATAAAATAAATAAGGTATAGTTTTATGCTGGGACCTTCATGAAGAATTTTTTTATTTATAGTAAGGAGGATTGATTGTGGAAGGTCAGATTCTAGGAAATAGATATGAATTAATAGAGAAAATTGGCGGGGGTGGGATGGCCCTTGTTTATAAAGCAAAATGTAATTTGTTAAACAGATTTGTTGCAGTGAAAATATTAAGACAAGAATTTACAAACGATGAAGAGTTTGTTAAAAGGTTCAGGGTTGAAGCGCAATCTGCTGCAAGCTTGTCCTATCCCAATATAGTATCTATATATGATGTCGGGCAGGACAATAATATTCATTATATAGTTATGGAGTATGTTGAAGGGGTCACCCTTAAAGACTATATAGATAAAAAAGGTCCTTTAGACTGGAGGGAAGCAGTAAATATTGAAGTTCAGATATGCTCGGCGATAGAACATGCGCATAAGAAACGCATAGTGCATCGTGATATTAAGCCTCATAACATACTTATTACAAAAGATGGTATCGTAAAAGTAACTGATTTTGGAATCGCGAGAGCAGTGACCTCATCGACAATAACGATGGTTGGAAGCACAATAGGTTCCGTTCACTATTTTTCTCCTGAGCAAGCAAGAGGAGGATTTACAGACGAAAAATCAGATTTGTATTCTTTAGGAATTGCTCTATATGAAATGGTTACAGGCAGGGTTCCGTTTGACGGAGAGACTCAAGTGGCTGTCGCTTTAAAGAATTTACAGGAAGAAGCTGTTTAGACGATAAAAATTAAAAGCGATATACCTAGGGGTATAAACACAATTATAATGAAGGCTATTCAAAAGGATCAGAATAACAGATACCAGACTGCCACTAATATGTTAAAAGATCTCAACATGGTATTAAGAGATCCTACCAGCGAGCCAACTTTCAAAGTTGATATAGACAATAGTCCAACAAGAAGGATACAGGTTGTTAACCCAGAAATACTAAAACCTGCCGAAATAGAAACAAAAGAGATACAAAAGGAAGAGAATGATGATATGAAAAGTAAAAAGAAGGACAAATTGACGTGGATTCTTGCTATTGCGACTTCCATGCTCATTATAAGCATATTTGTATTTTTTGCTTTTAAATTTATTGTCCCGACTATAACGCCTCCCGCGAAAGCCGAAATCAAACTGGAGAACTATGTGGGCAGGGATATAAATGAAGTAAAGCAAGAGCTAGAGAAGCAAGGAATAACGGTAAATGTGGAACCAAAGAGCGATAAGAATGTTGAAAAAGATAAAATAATCTCGCAGAAGCCAAAAGAAGGGGAATCTATTAAGCCTGATCCGTATAATCCGGTAACTCTTTATGTAAGCAGCGGTCCTGAGATGATTAAGATACCGGATGTAAGCAAGTATTCTTTAAGGGAAGCTCAGCAAAAGCTCAATGATTTGAACTTAACAACAAGCACGCAAGACGAATATAGCGATGTAATTGCCAGCGGCTTAGTAATAAGAACGGAGCCGGGTGTTGACGAAGAGGTTTCTCCTGGTTCTAGCGTCACTATCTATAGAAGTAAAGGCCCTGAAATACACCAGACTGTTGTTCCAAACCTGATCGGACTTACAAGGGTTGATGCTCAGAAAAGTCTGACTAACGCAAATCTTACATTGGGTAAAGTGCTTCCGGAGGACAGCGGCAATAATGTCGATAAAATTGTAAGCCAGGATCCTGCTCCAAATACAACAGTTACACAAATGTCTGCAGTTAATATAACCCTTGAGACAGCAAAAACTAACCCGCAGGCTACTCCAAGCAACAATCAGGGCGGAAGTCAGGCTACACCAAACGGCAATCAGAACAATGCCACAAAGACCAAGGATGTGCCTGTGAAAGTTCCGCTTTCAAATGCTGAAGCTTTTGGAGACACGATGAAGGTGCTAATCGAGATGACGCCTAGTGATACTCAAAAAAGCACGATAATAATGGATGGAACAGTAAATAAATCAGATTTTCCGCTTAATCTCACTGTTCCTGTGCCTGAAAACGGAAGGACAAATATTAAGGTATATGTTGACAGTAAACCAAATTCAGATATGACCATTGAATACCCAGGAGGTAGATAAATTGCCTTTAGGTGTAGTGATTAAGGGAATAGGCGGATTTTATTACATCAAGTCGCCTCTGGGGTTGATTGAATGCAAAGCTAGAGGAATATTTCGTAAGAATGATGTAATTCCGCTTCCAGGCGATAAGGTTTCTTTTTCTATAGTAGATGAGGAAAAAAAGCTCGGTGTTCTTGATAAAATATTACCTAGAGAAACTGAGCTTGTAAGGCCTGCTGTAGCTAACGTCACACAGCTTGCTATAGTGGTTGCTATAAAATCTCCTCAACCAGATTGTGTCCTTTTGGATAAGTTGCTGATAACTGCCAGAATAAAAGATATAGAGCCAATAATATTGGTAAATAAGATAGATCAAGATACTGGAGATGAATGCAAAAAATTTGAGAAATTATATGGGAAAACTGGCTATAAGATTTTTTTCCTGAGCGCAAAACAGGATATGGGCTTTGACCAACTTACAGATATGATGAAAGGCCAGATAACAGTGTTTGCCGGACAATCAGGAGTTGGAAAATCTACCATATTAAATCGTATAGCCGGTTCATCCCTTATGAAAACTGGTGAAGTTAGCAATAAAATTGAGAGAGGAAAGCACACAACAAGACATGCTGAACTTATTGAACTAAGTAATGGGGGCTTTGTTGCCGATACGCCAGGATTTAGTTCTTTTGAATTGACGGGACTTGAGTTAAATGATCTTGAGCTTTATTATCCGGAGTTTCAGGAGTATTTAAATAACTGCAGATTTAATGGCTGTAGCCATATCAATGAACCTGACTGTGTTATAAAGGATGCTGTTTTAAATGGCGGCATAGAAAATGAAAGATATGAAAGGTATATCCAGTTTTACAATTTGCTGAAAAAGCAAAAAGCCAACAGATACAGAAAGTAGGATAACAAATGATAAAAATAGCTCCATCAATACTCTCAGCAGATTTTTCAAAATTGGGGGAAGAAATTGTTAAAGCAGAAAAATCAGGAGCTGATATTATTCATATTGATGTAATGGACGGACGTTTTGTGCCTAATATTACAATTGGGCCTCACGTAATCAAAGCCATCAGGAAATATACAAAAATACCATTTGATGTACATCTTATGATTGAAGAGCCTGACAGGTATATAGAAAATTTCGCTGACGCTGGAGCTGACATAATATCTGTACATGCCGAGGCATGTACGCATTTACATAAAACCATCCAGAACATTAAACAAAGAGGTATAAAAGCTGCGGCAGTATTAAACCCGGCGACGCCAATTTCTTCGATTCAATGGTTGCTAGGAGATCTGGATATGGTTCTTCTAATGACGGTAAACCCAGGTTTTGGTGGTCAGAAATATATTGATGCTGTCACATATAAGATTAAAGAATTAAAGAAACTTGTAAGTAACTACAGCCATAAAATAAATATTGAGGTTGATGGAGGCATCGGACTGGATAATATTTATAAAGTTACTGAGGCTGGCGCTGATATTATGGTTGTAGGTTCTACCATATATAACGCTCCTGATATGGCTGGAATTATTTATAAACTTAAGGAAAGCTCCTATAAGGAGGATAAATGAAAGCGGTTATAGTCTCTAGCGGCAGTATTTCTAATTATGATTACCCCAAAAAGTATTTAGTTGGGACGGATATTCTAATAGGAGTTGATGGAGGAGCAAAACATCTTAGAAAAATGAATGTTATGCCTGATATTCTTATAGGTGATTTTGATTCTGCCGCAGGAGAGGACTTAGAATATTTTATGAACGCAGGCGTTATGGCGATTCAATATCCACCTGAAAAGGATATGACTGACACCGAGCTTGCTATAGATTATGCGATTGATAAAGGCTGTACCTCAATAGTTTTGTTGGGTTGTCTGGGAACACGTATTGATCATTCTCTCGCAAATGTTTTTTTGCTTAAGAAAATGCTTTATAATAATGTTAACGGGCTAATTGCAAATGAACAAAACGAAGTTATGCTTATTAAAGATAAAATAATACTAAAAAGTGAAGAAAACAGTTATATTACACTTCTTGCCCTTTCAGATAAAGTAGAAGGGGTGTCTACAAAAGGTCTCTTATACCCTCTAGACAATGCTGACCTTGAATTAGGGTCTTCATGGGGAGTCAGCAATGAGTTCATCGAAGATATAGCGGAGATATCAATAAAAAAGGGACTGCTTCTTGTTATTAAATCAATTGAAATGTAAGGAATATATAGACTATGGCGTCAAAGTTGGTTGGAATAAATTAAAGAGAATCGGTAATGTCGCTCAATGATTTAATATAAAAAATATTATTAATAAATTTATTAAAATACCGATATATAATTATAGTCCTACTTCTTTTTTCTATTAATCTCATTTAAGAATATGCAAAATATTAGCTTACGCGTAAAAATTTATATAAGTTATATATTAAAAGATTAATCACTTTTAATATATATATTTTGCAATGAACATTTTACATCCATTTTTTATATTGCAAAATATATAACTTAATAAAATGCGCTCTAAGCGTAAGTTATATTTTACTTATTCCTTAAATCAATGTTTAAGGAGATGTCTATGATTATAGAGCTCAATGAATTATTAAAAATGGCTGTAAACTCTAAGGCTTCAGATATCCATATCACAACGGGTAGGGCGCCATCCTTCAGGATAAACGGACATATGAAGCAGCTAGAAATGGATAAACTTACTTATGAAGATACCTTGGCTTATGCTAAGGTTTGTCTTGATAAAGAAAAAATGGAGAGACTTACTTCAATTGGTGAAGTGGACTTTTCAATGACGGTGCCAGATGTATCTAGATTCAGAGTCAACGCGTTCTTCCAGAGAGGTTCAATAGCTATGGTTTTTCGGGCTCTTGCTTCTGAGATACCAACCCTTTCTTCCTTAAACCTTCCTCCGGTAATCAAACAGATCAGCGAAATTAAGGAAGGGTTGATTCTGGTAACAGGACCTACTGGAAGTGGAAAATCTACAACTGTCGCTTCAATAATCAATGAAATAAACGCTACAAAGGATGGCCATATTCTGACTCTAGAGGATCCTGTAGAGTATATATTCAACCATGATAAGTGCATCGTAAACCAAAGGGAAATAGGTCATGACAGTAAATCTTATAACAATGCTTTAAGGGCTGCTCTAAGGGAAGATCCCGATGTGATTTTTATAGGCGAAATGAGGGATGTTGAGTCTATCAGTATTGCTGTAACTGCGGCAGAAACTGGACACTTGGTTTTGTCTACCCTTCACACCCTAGGAGCTGCCAAAACCATAGATAGAATGATTGATGTTTTTCCTTCCCATCAGCAGCAGCAGATCAGGGTACAGGTCTCAACAGCCCTGAAGGCGGTTATTTCCCAAAGGTTGATTCCGGAAATAAACCATAAGGGAAGAGTTGCCGCCCTTGAGATTATGTTGGTTACACCTGCTATAAGCAACCAGATAAGAGAAGGCAAGTCAACAGGAATTAATTCTTCCATTCAGATGGGAGGAACCATGGGCATGCAGCTTCTTGATAAAGCTATAGCTGATTTATATATACAGGATTGGATTTCTAAAGAGGATGCAATTGAGTACTGCGCTGACAAGGAAAATATGCAAAAATATATTGAAGTTCTTAAGAAATAGTTTTAATGCAGCCTTACTCAACCAATAATTTTTTGACGAGTTTCTCATCGGGTGTTACGATAATTGTTTTATAGTTTTCATAATTTACCATTCCAGGTTTTGCTCCAGGCAGTTTTTTTACATTTTTGACAGCGGTATAGTCGATAGGGACATTTGCTGAGCTTTTTGCCTTGCTGTGATAAGCTGCGATAATAGAAGCCTCTAAAAGGGTATTATCAGGAACAGCTTTTTGACTGTTCTTTATAATCACATGCGAGCCTGGTATATTTTTAGTGTGAAGCCAAATATCGAAGGAAGTTGATTGTTTTAAAGTTAATAAGTCGTTTTGCTTATTGTTTTTTCCAACAAAAATATCAAATCCATCAGAAGATCTGAAATGAAGAGGCGCTGATGGTTTTTCTTTTTTATTGGAATTATTGTTTTTCCTTTTGGAAAGATAACCCTCATTAGAAAGTTCCTGTCGCACTTCATTGATTTCCTGCAGCGAACTGCAATTATCAAGGAGTTGGAGCACACCTTCTAAGTATTCAATTTCCTTGCTGGTTTCTTCTAATTGTTTGGTTGTTGAAAAAAAAGCGCTTTTTGATTTGGAGTACTGCTTAAAATACCTCTGCGCATTTTGCTGAGGAGTAAAATCGGGATCAAGTTTAATATCAATATAATCATTATCATCGCTATAGTAATTCAAAAGGGATACTGACTTTGCGCTTTTTGGAATAGAGTATATATTTGCCGTTATTAATTCGCCAAACAGCTTTAATTTATCTCTGTCAGATACTTCTCTTAATTTTTCCTGCTGCAGCGAAAGTTTCTTATGACATCTATCCAGATTATTGTTTAAAATTTTTAAAACATCGGATTTTTTCTGTTTTGACCTTTCAACGCTGTCTTTTTCTTTATAGAACTCGTCTAAAGTGTTATTCATTAACTCGTAATGCTTCACATACTTATACTGCTCAATATTGAGACAGTGAAAGTCTATAGGTCTGTAAAAATCGTCTGATTCGAAAATTATGCATGGTTTAAAGTTGTTTGACGCTATAGCCTTTATTGTATATTCCAAAGCATTTTTAAAGCTTTCTTTTTTCCCCTGAGGAATATTTATAAATGATGTTCTGTCATCAACACCGGAAAGAAAGCTAATTTCTCTGCATAATAGAGGACTAAACCCTTTTATTTTATTCAGAAGGTATTTTTCAGCGCTGGTCTGGCATTCACAAGAAGCTTCATTAATAAAACTTTCCAAATCAAGAGTTTCAGGGTTGTACTTATCTTGGGCGGGAGGCATAATATACTGTCTGCCAGGCATAACCTCCCTTACGCGGCTTACTTCATTGTCGACATGTTTGATGGAATCTAAAATTCTACCATCGCTATTTGTCAGGATTATATTACTATGTCTTCCCATTATTTCAATTATAAGATTTTTATTTGTCAAATCGCCTAATTCGTTGACTGATTCTATATTAATTGTAATAATTCTTTCAAAATCATGAAACTCAATACCCGTTATTCTGCCGCCTGACAGATGCTTTCTTAAGAGCATGCAAAATACAGGCGGGATTGCAGGATTTTCCTTTGAAGAATCAGTAAAATGAATTCTTGGATAATTGGCGCTTGCGCTTAAGAGAAGCTTATAATTCTGCCCCTTAGCCCTTATATTTATTATAATTTCATCTGATTCTGGCTGGAATATTTTCTCGACTCTGCTTCCAGTAAGAATATCAGATAATTCGTTTACTACGCATTTTACAACAACTCCATCAAATGGCAAAATCTCAACTCCTTTAGGATGCTTTAACATAGGTATTGCGGTTTAGCGCGCATTAATACCTATAACAGTATAGCATTCTTTAAGGAATGATTAAAGGATTACTTCATTTTTTTATCATAGTTGATGAACTAGGGAGGGATTTCCAAATGAACGCAAAGATAGTTTTCTATAAAATGACAGCGTTATTCATAGCTGCTTATAATTTTGCTGGGCATCATTAGCCTTTGCAGCCATGAATAACGCTTACTGTTTTCTAACCTTGATTGTATCATTGCAAATATTTTCGCATTAGGTTGTATCAAAAAAATAACTGGTCAACTGGGCGTTTCAAAAACTTGATATGGAGGGTTTCCATCTAAAAAACTTGAACAAGGAATTTTTTGAAACGCCCTTAAAAACTCAACTTTCCCATTTCAAATCAAGCAGCCATAAAAACAGCCATTACCAAATCTATATTTGGATATAGATTTGATAGGCGTAACATTATGATAATATGGTTGCAAGAATATTAATGATGTGGGAAAATTGAGTTAAAAAGTTATCTTTGCGAAAGTCTTATTTCCATCCAATCAAAAGCCATCCAATCGTCTGGACCAGTCCTCGATGTATTCTCGATAACTATTCTGTTTACTCTTCTTAAATTATTTACATTAAAGGTGAGGAATCTCCAGTTTGTAAACATTGAGCCTGCGGGACTTCCATGCTCTAGTGGAACCGGACCGTTATGGACAACCCTGTCATTTATAGTAATTCTTGCGGAATACAAATTAACCGGAACATTAAAGTGATCATCGAGCGCTCCACGAATAGTCACCTGGGCTGGCTGATTACCTGGTAAAAGCTGAAGGCCAGGAGTTTCAAAAGTCCAGGAGCCTCTGTTTTTTGTATATAGAATGTCAGCGTTTCTGCTTGGGTTGCCGTAGTTGGGGTATCCAGTTAGCTCCTTAAACAAAACTACGGTTACTAATGCTGGATTGTCACTAAGCGCTGGAGGAAGATCTCCCGCAGTTGAAGTTGGTCTGATTTCGTTTTCGTTGTGAACATCCATTATACCCATTAATCCCATATTGCTCATATCAGGCATTAATTGTGGACACAAAAGGTATGGACATGTGGACATTGGAGTATTGGGCATATTAGGCATGAATTGCGAATTAGTATCATACTGCATTAAAGGCATCTGACCCATAGTTGGCATTTGACACATATCAGGCATCTGACTCATATCAGGCATATGGCCCATGATAGGCATCTGGCCCATATTAGGCATATGGCCCATGATAGGCATCTGGCCCATATTAGGCATCTGACCCATGATAGGCATCTGGCCCATATCAGGCATTTGCCCCATGATAGGCATCTGACCCATATCAGGCATTTGCCCCATGATAGGCATCTGACCCATATTAGGAATTTGACCCATAGCAGGCATCTGACCCATATTTGGTACTTGACCAATAGAAGGAATTTGACTCATATCCGGCATCTGACCCATAACAGGCGTTTGGGCTGCGGCAGGT
>JAUZPS010000419.1 GCA_030705945.1 Bacillota bacterium | reverse complement strand
TAGATATTCGGCTGTCCGACCATCTGACCGTTTTTAACATCAACATATGCGCTTCTCCAGTTAGCGCTATTTACCGAATATGTAGAGAAACCAGTAGTCTTATTATCAATCAGTTTGGTCCAGAGGTCAGGCATAGGAAATACACTGGACTTTTTGAAATAATTCAGAGGCACATTGCCTGTTACGCTTTTATCAGTTACATATTCACATATTCCATCAGTAATGTCTTTATTTGCGTTAATAAAGTTGCCGGCATTTAATCTTAAAAACTGATTGGAATGTATCTTGCCGTTGATATTGAAGGTCGTGCCATGCAAGTAGAATTCACTGGTAGGGCTTCCGCTGAACAGACAATAATCAAAGGGGCTATTAATTGTGGTCCCTGGGTCATTGAGGCTGCCGGAAGTATCCATAAGTATTACAATTTGCTTTTGTGTATCAAAGCTGCCGCCAACATTAAATCCGTCTACCTGATTAAAATAGATATTTTTCTTTGAGTTTATTGTGGCAGTCAATTCTTTAACAGAATTAGAAGGGTTTGAAGAATCCGTATGGGCTTTTCCGTCAACAATAACGTTGGGCTTTGAATCAAAGCTGCATGATATTGAAGGGTTTCCGGAAATATTAATGGCCGCGAATGATGGGCAGGCAGAAACTGCAAAAATTAATAGCGTTAAGATGGGAATGACGTAAAATACCTTTTTTCTCATAAGTAAGCCCCCTCTGTTTTTTTTATTTTCTCACAAATTGCCTGTAGGTTATATTTACAACTCAAATCTTTATGATGATGGCTTATGAAAAACATTCATAAATACCTTGTTAAAAAGTTATTGGTTGTTTCTATCCTTTAAGACTCTTTGATTTAAAAACTCAGAAAACGCTAAAATACTGAAAAATCCATCTTTTCATCAAAAGCATGCTCGCGTTCTAACATGATCTTTGTTTCAATATTTTTAATTGATTCGTAAACGCTAATCTTGCTTTGTAATACTGCTTAATGCTTATATCGATGTTTAATTTCAGTTAAAAGAGAAAAACTTTATTATATTTTACGTTCAGAATTATTGAACCTGTTTGAAATACTCTTTATGTTATCCTTATATTTTTCTACCTCCAGTAAAGTTTTTATATAAAAATTTAATCATTAACAGACATATTAATTATTGGAATACAGGTTTACTTAGGATTGTATCGAAAAGAACCAATGTAAAATGTTTATATTATAATTTTTATGCTTTCTTATCATAATATCGGCTTTGATACAATTAATTTTAACATTTTTTACAATAGAAATAAATATATTTTTACAATTTTCTTAGATAAGTTCTTTAGAAAAACGTTGACAGATAATGTGATAATATAATAGAATTGTTAAAACATTAAATTATGTATTCAAACAAAGAGCAAGGAGGTTTAACAATGTATAAAAATATCTGTCAGGTAATAATAAAAAATAATTTAGCGACACAACATAATTTTGAATCAGCCATTCATTTGGATATACATTGGCTTAACCCTCTATTTTTTGAAAAAGAGCTCATAAAATCTTTAGCTTATTAGATAAGTTTATAATATTTGAGCGATAGAGTGGTTAAGTCTAAGTAATAGATTTAACCACTTTTTATTTTTAAAATAAAGCGCAAAATGAGGTGACTACTTTGGAAGCAATTATTTTTATAGGTATACAGGCAACTGGTAAAACTACTTTTTACAAGAATAACTTCTTTAAAACACACATAAGGATAAGTCTGGATATGCTAAAAACCAGAAATAGAGAAGATATATTGCTGGCTGCGTGTGTGAAAGCAAAACAGCCTTTTGTGGTTGATAATACAAATCCTACTATTATGGATAGAAAGAAATATATTGATATTGCCAAAGCTGCAGGATTCAAGGTTAAAGGCTATTATTTTAAGTCAAGTATAGAGGATGCTGTTTTGAGAAATGAGGGAAGAGAGGGCAAGGAACATATACCCTTAATAGGTATCAGAAACGCGCATGCAAAACTGCAGCTACCCCAAAGTAGTGAAGGCTTCGATGAAATTTATTATGTTCAAATAAATATGGAAAATAAGTTTGTTATAGAGGAGTGGAATTATGAAATTTGATGATCTTGATTTAAAAATGAGACTTTATGAGACGGCTCACGATTATTGCGTTGTACCTGAGATTTATATGGTAGCTCGAATAGATGGCAGGAATTTTACAAAATTAACAAAGGAGGTTCATCAGTTTGAAAGTCCATATGATGTCCGCTTTCGGGATTATATGGTTGCAACAACTGAACACCTTATGAATTGCGGTTTTAGAGTAACTTATGGATATACTCAAAGTGACGAAATTTCTTTGTTGTTTAACATAGATGAAGGAGCTTTTGGTCGGAAAACTCGTAAATTAAATTCAATTTTGGCGGGAGAAGCAAGCGCTAAATTTTCTGTTTTGTTAGGTGATGTTGCCTGTTTTGATTGCAGGATATCGGAACTGCCCAACCTTAATTTAGTGGTGGACTATTTCAGGTGGAGAAATGAGGATGCTCACAGGAATGCTTTAAATTCTCACTGTTATTGGATGTTAAGGAAGAAGGGGAGTAATGTTCAGGAAGCCACCAATTTTTTAAACGGCATGTCTGTTAGTGAAAAAAATGAACTTTTATTCCAGAACGGTATTAATTTTAATGAGATACCTAACTGGCAGAAACGAGGCATAGGATTGTACTGGGAGGTTTATGAAAAGCCCAGCATTGATAAGAAAACAGGCAGTGAAGTGACGGCGCAAAGAAGAAGGTTAAAAGTGGATTATGATTTGCCGATGAAGGATGAGTATAGTGATTTTATAGGGAAATTGAGTGTATATAATAAATATGGCAGTTAAGGATTTGGGGAAAGGAGCTTTTAAAATGGATATACATAGTACAGAAGAAAGATTAAGTTTTGCGAGGAAATCTTTAATTGGTTTATCAGTTGGAGATGCTTTCGGTCAGACATTTTTTGGCGAGGAGCGCAAAGTCTTAGAGAGAATAGCAAAACGTGAGACTAGAGGTTCTGAATGGTTCTTTACTGACGATACTGTAATGGGTATTGCAGTTTATAATATAATGAAGCAATTTGGTGAAATCCGTCAAGATGAGCTTGCAAATCTGCTTGCTGATAATTACTCCAAGGATTGGCGGCGCGGATATGGCGGAACGGCTCATAGTATCTTACAGGGAATAGGAAGAGGAGAAAGCTGGCAAAATGTTTCACCTAAAGCTTTTGAGGGAATGGGATCTATGGGAAATGGCGCTGCTATGAGGGTTGCTCCAATCGGGGCATTCTTTTATGACAGTGTTGTTAAGATAAAAGAACAGGCGCGTCTATCAGCTGAGGTGACTCATTATAATGAAGAGGGAATAGCGGGAACGATTGCTGTTGCTCTTGCAGCGGGAATTACTCTTGAAAACAGGTTGAAGGAGAGTAGTATAAACGCTGGCGAATTTATTGAAAAGATATTTTATGAGACTCCTGAAAGTGATACAAAGTATGCAATACGAAAGGCTCTTCAAGTATCAAAGGATTCAAGTATTGACTATGCGGTTTCAGTTCTGGGGAATGGATCGAGAGTCATTGCTCAGGATACTGTTCCTTTTGCTATATGGTGTATTGCCCATTATAGAGATAATTATGAGGAAGCTATGTGGAAAACTGTTTCTGCTTTGGGAGATAGGGACACTACATGCGCAATTGTGGGGAGTGTAGTGGTGTTGAATACAGGAGTAGAGGGTATACCTTCAATTTGGATGGAGTTAACTGAATCAGTTGAAAATTCTATGTTTTGGTGAATCTTTGCCAGATGCCTCTGATTTTAGTGATTGGATCTGCAATGGTAAAATAAATAAAAGCCATAATTTAGATGGCTTTTGATTTATTATCGATAATTTGAATTTTAATGTCATGATCTGTGATCTGTTCCTTTATGACTTCTAGCTCATTAGAAATATTATCTAACTTATTATGTATTATATCTCTATCTTCAAATAATGCCTGTATCTTAACGTTTGTTTTATTTTCGATCGTGGTTTCAAGCTTCATTAATCTATTATTTGCCCCATCTTGTTTGTTATTTACT
Source organism: Bacillota bacterium (assembly GCA_030705945.1). GTDB lineage: Bacteria > Bacillota > Clostridia > Acetivibrionales > DSM-2933 > Pseudobacteroides. The sequence goes on along the minus strand of JAUZPS010000419.1, from coordinate 491 downwards.
TCTTGCAGTTTATTTGACATTATATGCATTTGTGATAAAATTTCCTTTGAAGTTTCTTCCATCGTTATCCCTCCACAAAAACATCAAAAAAACATAATAAATATAGATATTATATTTTTTTGATGTTTTTGATGCAATATGTAAAATCAGAGAATAGCGCTTTTTAACAATAAATTTCTAATCACTCATAATGTTAAAAAGCGCATCTTTGATTCATGATACTCTTGCGCTTGCAAGCGCATCTTCAACAGCGCTCATAATTCCCATGCTGCTGAATGTTGCTCCTGAAACTGCATCAACATCAGTTGATTGGGTTTTGAGTATCTCGCTTTTCACAGTGGAATATGCAGCTTCGAAATAAGGAGCATCATCGCCATAAGATAAAACATGGATATCGGTTATCTTATCATTTTTTACTTCTACCGAAACAGTAGTGGTTCCTCTCCTGAAGCCTCTTCCAGAGCCTTGGTATGTTCCGCCTTTATATTTGG
>JAUZPS010000418.1 GCA_030705945.1 Bacillota bacterium | reverse complement strand
TTGACATAGATTTAAATTACCAGTATAAGGCAGTCGGCGTTCCATGGCTTGGCCTTAAACGCGGTCTTCTAGAGGACACCGTTGTATCGCCTTATTCAACATTTCTCGCTTTGCTTGTTGACCCCCAAAGCGCCATTGAAAATATAAAAAGGTTACGCTCAGAAGGTCTTGATGGAGCTTATGGATTTTACGAAGCTGTTGATTATACCCTTGAAAGGCTGCCTTTCGGTTCTAAAAGGGCAATCGTTAAAAGTTATATGATCCACCATGAAGGCATGAGCTTTTTAGCTCTTAATAACTTTTTAAACAAAAACATTATGCAGGACCGTTTTCATCGGGACCCTGTCGTTAAAGCGGCTGAGCTGCTGCTTCAGGAGAAAGTTCCGGTTAACTATACGGGAGCAAGGGAAAATAAAGAAAAAGTTGTTCCATACAAAGATATGGTATATAAAGGCAAAGTATCCAGGCGTAAATTTACCTCTCCGGATCTTACACTGCCCAAAGCCCAGCTCTTATCAAATGGCAGTTATTGTGTTATGGTTACGGATAGAGGAACAGGATACAGTAGAAACAATCTGACCGCAATTACAAGATGGAGAGAGGATATTACCTTAGACCCAAATGGAATGTTTTTCTATATAAGGAATATGGAAAACAATTCAGTGTGGTCCTCTACATTCGACCCTATTGACAAGAGGCCTGATAGTTATGAAGTCTTATTTAATTCTGACAAAATAAGGTTCAAAAGAAATGACGGAAATATTGAAACAGCGACGGAAATAACAGTTACATCCGGCGACAATGCTGAAATTCGGCGTTTAATCTTAAAAAATCTTGATGAAAAACCCGTTGAGCTTGAAATTACAAGCTATTTTGAGGTTGTAATTGCGCCTCACAACGCAGATGTTGCTCATCCCGCTTTCAGTAATCTTTTTATAAGGACAGAGCTTGTACCTGAGCTAAATACAATGCTTGCCGTTAGGCGGCCAAGATCGGAGTCTGATAAAATCTATTGGCTTTTTAGCTCTGCCTTTATTGAGGGTGAGACTGTTGGCAAGCCTGAGTATGAGACTGACAGGCTGTTATTTTTAGGGCGAGGTCGAACAGTCGCAAACCCTATAGCAATGGAGCGCGGCAGACCTCTTTCCAATAGTTCGGGCTCTGTTCTTGACCCCATAATGAGCGCAAGGATTAGAATAAGGGTACAACCAAAGCAAGCAGCTAAAATCTCATTCATCACAGGAGTAAGTAAAAGCCGAGACACTGCCTTGGAACTGGCGGAAAAATATCTTACGCCGGAAACTGTTGAAAGCGGATTTAAGCTTGCTCAGACACGCAGTCAGGTTGAAGCGGGTTATTTGAATATTAGTTCATCCCATCTGGAACTTTATCAGGATATGATTTCCCATATTCTGTTTTTGAGCCCTTTGAGAAAGAATTATGAGGAATTTTCAAAAGAGAACAGAAGAGGACAGTCCTCCCTCTGGCCTTTTGGGATCTCAGGCGATCTACCGATTATAACAGTCGCTTTACGTAAAACTGACGATACCGACCTTATCTATGATGTCTTAAAAGCTCATGAATACTGGAAGATTAAAGGGCTTAACACTGACCTTGTAATACTTAATGAGGAAGAAGGCGGTTATAGCAATCCTCTTCGCTCAATTCTCACGGATATAATTTCTTCAAGCCATGCTCATGATTTGATAAATAAACCAGGAGGGGTTTATCTGCTCAATCGCAACAGCATGGGAGCTGAGGATATAGCGCTTATTTATTCCGTATCCAGGCTCGTTCTAAAGGGAGGCAACGGGCCACTAATTTCCCAGATTAAATACGCGCAAATCTACAAAGATGTGGAAACTAGCGATATCACAAATAATGCGGCGGGAAGCGATTATGGCAGCTTACCGGATAGTATTGAATCGGCTAACCCTGCCAGAAACCACAGTGAGGCTGATTCAAAGAACGTCGCCGTTACCAGCGACGCCTTAAGTCACCACATCACACACTCAGGCTTTAACGCCACCGGCAAAGAATATTTGATAAAACTTGAAAAAGGTCTGTTTACGCCATTGCCCTGGTCAAATATCATTTCAAATCCGGACTTCGGTTTTCTTGTTACAGAGTCCGGGTCCGGATATACCTGGAGTGAAAACAGCCGTGAAAATAAACTGACTCCATGGTCAAACGACCCTGTGTCCGACACTCCCGGCGAGATATTTTACGCGTGTGAAAATAACAGCGGCAAAATTTGGTCCCTTACACCATTACCAATTCGTCAGGATGTTGAATACACTATAACTCATGGTTTCGGTTATACGGTTTTTGAACAGGAGAGCCATGGTATCAGACAGAGTCTGGTCCAGTTTGTCTCTAAAGATGAACCTGTAAAACTAAACTGGATAAAGTTAATAAACCTTACGGGCAAAACTCAAAGCTTGTCCCTGACATATTATGTACGGCCTGTAATGGGAGTTACCGATCAAATGACTGCAATGCACATAAAAACATGGCAGAATGAGCGGGGAACGCTCTTTTTCGAAAACCCGTATAATGAGGAGTTTCCGGGAAGAGTCGCCTTTATTGATGTAACGGAAAAAGATAAAACTGTAACAGGAGACAGAAAAGAATTCTTTGGTTTTGGTAAACTCTCCGCGCCATCGGGGCTACTAAAAAATGGGCTTTCAGGCAATACAGGCATGAGCGTGGATCCATGCGCCGCCATGCAGGTTAATATAATTCTTGAGCCTGACAACGAAAAGGAGCTTGTATTCTTTTTGGGCTCAGGAAAAGATATCGATGAAGCAGATAACCTTACTTCAAAATACTCTGTTATTGAGAAAGCAAAACATTCTTTTGTTGAGGCGCAAAGCTTCTGGAACAGCAAACTGGAAACAGTACAGGTTGAAACGCCCGACGCTTCTATGAATACCATGTTAAACGGATGGCTTTTGTATCAGGTTATTTCGTGCAGGTTGTGGGCCCGTTCAGGATTTTACCAGTCTGGAGGAGCCTTTGGCTTCAGGGATCAGCTTCAGGATTGCCTTGCCCTTTTAAACAGCAGCCCGGAATTAGTCCGTAATCAGATTTTACTGCATGCCAGCCGCCAATTTGTTGAAGGCGATGTCCAGCACTGGTGGCATGAGCCTTCTGGCAAAGGAACAAGGACTAAATTTTCCGACGACCTTTTATGGCTGCCTTATGTTACCTCGGAATATATAAGATCAACCAATGACTTTAATATATTGGATGAAACAGTTTCCTACATTGAAGATGAGCCTCTAAAGGAATTTGAAGATGAACGCTATTCAAATCCCCGGCCATCAGAGCTTAGAGATTCGTTGTATGTTCATTGCAAAAAAACTATAGAAAGGTCATTAAAGTTCGGTGAACACGGAATCCCTCTTATGGGCTCCGGTGACTGGAACGACGGGATGAACACCGTAGGAAACAGAGGAAAAGGTGAAAGCGTCTGGCTTGGCTGGTTCTTGTACTCAGTCCTCAATTCCTTCGCTCCTATCTGTCAAAGCAGAGGAGAACAGGATACAGCTCTTAGGTATACTGAAGCTGCTAAAACAATTGCTAAGTCTATCGAGAAAAACGCCTGGGACGGAAGCTGGTACAGAAGAGCTTACTTTGATAATGGTCAGCCTTTAGGGTCAATTGAGAATAGCGAATGTAAAATTGATTCCATTTCACAGACTTGGGCTGTTATTTCCGGCGGTGGAGACAGAGACAGGATAAAGAAAGCCATGAACTCCCTTGAAAATTATCTGATACAGATGGATGATGGGCTTATAAAGCTTTTAACTCCGCCTTTTGATGAAAGCGACCTAGAACCGGGCTATATAAAGAGTTACCTCCCTGGAGTCCGTGAAAACGGAGGCCAGTATACACACTCGGCTGCTTGGGTAATAATTGCCTTTACAAAGCTTGGAGATGGGGACAAGGCATTGGATTTATTTGATCTGATCAATCCTATAAATCATACAAGAACCCATATGGAAGTCTCCAAATATAAGGTTGAGCCCTATGTTATGCCCGCTGATGTATACGCGGTTCCTCCCCATGTCGGCAGAGGCGGTTGGACCTGGTACACAGGTTCGGCCAGTTGGTACTACAGAGCCGGACTTGAATATATACTTGGCTTCAGAAAAGAAGGAAACTCTCTCATAATTAATCCATGTATACCAAAAAAGTGGGATGGTTTTGCAATCAATTACAATTATGGAACATCACTCTACAAAATTGAAGTAAGAAATCCTTTAGGAGTAAATAGCGGTATAAATAAAGTTATGGTGGATGGGAAAAAGTCAGACAGGTCAATTTCCCTTGTAGATGACGGTAAAACCCATAAAGTCGAAGTGACTCTAGGATAGCTTATAAATATTTTGCCAAAGATTTAGTTTAAAATTTTTAAAAACTTTATATTATATAAGTTAAGAAAAAGATTTTACATTAAAAATGCAGTTAATACGTCTGCATTTTTCTATCAAAGCTGAACTTTTCGCAACTTATGAATCAAGGTTTATATTTTGCAATATAAAATATAGATGTAAAATGTTTATTGCAAAATATATTAGGTAGTATCAAAAAAACTTAGCAATTGGGCGTTTCAAAAACTTGATA
>JAUZPS010000417.1 GCA_030705945.1 Bacillota bacterium | reverse complement strand
TGATGAGCAATCCGTAACTGTTGAAGAAATTGCTTCCACTGAAGATAATCTAAAAGAAATAGCGCTTAAACTGGAAGAGGTTATTGGCGGATTTAAAATATAATAGAAAGTATACAAGTTTTCTTATTGGTACTGCCAAAATAAATGTCTGACAAAGGCTACATTCAATAATAGACAAGTTGCGAAAAAGATTTTTACATTAAAAATGCAGTTAATACATCTGTATTTTAATATCAAAGCTGAACTTTTCGCAACTTATGGGCGTTTCAAAAACTTGATATAATGGGTTTTCGTCATATAAACTTGATCAAGGAATTTTTTGAAACGCCCTTAATCAGATTAATTGCTCTTTTAATCTTTTCTTCAGGCTGGACAAGAGCTAAGCGTACAAATCCTTCTCCTCCATCGCCGAAACTGCTTCCGGGAACAGTAATAATTCCGTATCGATCAATCAATTCCATACAAAATTCCATTGATGAAGAATAGCCCTTTGGTATTGATGACCACACAAACATAGTTGCGGGCGGTTTATTCATATTCCAGCCTAGGCTGTTAAATCCATCCACTAAAGTATTTCTTCGTTTCTGATAAGTTTCAACGGTTGATCTGAGATAGTCCTGAGGTCCCGTTATTGCAGCGATTGCAGCCTTCTGAACCGGTAGGAATATTCCGTAATCAAGGTGTGATTTAAGGTTTTTGAGCTGTTCTATGATTTTACGGTTTCCTAAAGCAAAGGAGATTCTGCTGCCTGTGAGGTTATAAGATTTTGACAGTGAATTGAACTCTACTCCTACTTCTTTTGCGCCAGGAAATTTTAAAAAGCTGCCACCTGTTTTTCCATCATATACAAGCTCGCTATAGGCGTTATCATGAACAACAACAATATCATACTTCTTGGCAAACCATATAAGCTTTTCGTAAAATACATCAGGCGCAACTGCAGTAACCGGATTGTTGGGATAGGATACAATGATTATTTTGCTTTTATGAGCAATAGTAGCGCTGATTGCATCCAAATCAATGATATAATTATTTTCTCTTAGAAGAGGCAATTTATAAATGTCAGCGCCAGCTAAAGAAGGTCCGATGCTGAAAATCGGATATCCCGGATCAGGAACCAATACTGTATCATGCGTGTCTGCTAAGATTAAAGAAATATGAGCAAGTCCATCCTGTGAGCCTGCAAGGGAAATTATTTCATCCCTTTCAAGGTGTACTCCATATCTGCGTAAGTACCACTCCATGACAGCTTCAATAAGCTCGGGGAGGTCCTTTATTGCATATTTATGGTTTTCAGGTCTAATGACCGCTTCTTCCATTGTCTTTATAATGTGAGGAGCAGGAGGTATGTCGGGTGTACCGGTACCGAAATCAAAAACTTCTCTATTTTCATCTATGAGCTCTTTTTTCTTATTTTCCAGTATAGAAAAAATTGCTGAGCTAAGTCCGTTTGTTCTTTTTGAAAAAATCATGTCTGTCATCCTTTATATTTAGTAAATACATTATAAGATAGCATTATTATATATGTATATATCAGCAACAGTAAACACAATTTTTAAATTTACTAATTTATTTATATAGATATATTAAAATTACATTTTGCGATAGATAAGGAACAAATAAAAGATTTATTTTCAAAGTTTCATAAGACATTTTCAAGAAAACAGTTGATTGTATAAATTACAGATATATGTTAAATTTATTGTATATGGAAGGGGGATTAACAGTGCAGATAAGTAGATTAGCCGAGATGGTTGCAAGCAGCAATAATATCGTTTATTTTGGCGGCGCTGGAACGTCAACAGAGAGCTCAATACCAGATTTCAGGAGTGAGACGGGTCTATATAAAACAAAGAACGGTTATTCTTACCCTCCTGAAATTATGCTTAGCAGTACATTTTTTTATGAGCATACCGAAGATTTCTATGAGTTTTATAAATCTAAGATGATCTACAAGGATGCTAAACCTAATCTGGCTCATACAGCATTAGCTGAACTTGAGAGAAGGGGAAAAGTTAAAGCGGTTATTACTCAAAACATAGATGGATTGCATCAACAAGCTGGCAGTAAAAATGTATTAGAAATACATGGTTCAGTATATAGAAACTTTTGTATAAACTGTAGAGCAAGTTACGATTTAGGGTATATCATTAACAGTCAAGGTGTTGTCCCAAAATGTGACAAATGCAATGGTATAGTTAAACCTGACGTAGTTTTATATGAAGAACAACTGGATATGAATATTTTTAATAAGGCGATTTGGCATATATCAAAAGCTGACATGCTAATTGTCGGGGGAACATCTCTTGTAGTATATCCGGCCTCTAGCCTCATAAAGTATTATAGCGGTGATAAGTTAGTATTAATAAATAAGTCTGAAACCCAATATGATTATATGGCTAACTTAGTTATCAAGGATAGTATTGGGAAGGCGCTTGATAGTATATTATAGATATAAAATTTTACATTTAGGTAGAGATTAATAATGATTTTATGTAAATTATGATTGAAAAATTACCAGGGAGCGCTATAATAAAAAGTAGACCCAGGTTAGCTTAATGGGGACAAACAGAGTTCGGATTTGGTAGTTTTTGGAGCAGAACGCATTTTAAGTAAGTCAGTAAATTACTATAGAAATAACTAACAGATATTAAAATCAGATGGCTTTGTTTATCTATAAGTGAACTCACTTGGATAAATAAAGCCATTTAATTTATAGATATTTATTTTATTTTTTGATATGGGGGTTGAAACGTGAGATCAAAATTAAAAATGATTTTGGTTTGGTTGGTTATCCTTTCACTTTTTTTTAGTCAGTGCATACTAAGCTTTTCAATAGGTGAAACAGCTGCCACAAGCCAGAATTCAGAAAGCGCGTCAATATTATCACAGACGTCTGCGCCAATTATAACACCGACAGTAGCACAAGCTGTATACAGAGATTCTCAGACAACTACGCCAATGGCAACGCCAACTGCAGCGCCAAGCGGCATAGTAAACTCGGTAGCAGCAACTCTAGTTCCTTCCGCTGCTTTGCAGGTCAGCGCAAAAGAAACACCTGTCGTAGAGCAGAAAACAGTTACTCAAGCGGTATATGGAGACGCAGCGATATCTGCGCCGTCAAATCTGAGGATAGAGTCAAAAACAGACTCCTCTGTTGTATTAAAATGGGATTTACCTGAAGACAGTAAAGGTATTTCATATTATGAAATTTATGAGCAGTCGTCGGTCGTAGGTGAAGTTTACAGCGAAGCAACGAGTTATGTGATAGCTGATCTAAAGCCTTATATAAAGTATAGCTTTACGGTAAAATCAAAGGATTTGTCAGGAAATCTTTCACAAGACAGTAATACTGCCGATGTTATGTTGACTATGGCTCCAACTCATATAAGCGCTGATACCAGGATATATGAAGATAAGGTTTATGGCGATTTGTTTCTTGATTCTGGCGTTCTTGACTTGAACGGTCATAAGATAACCGTAAATGGTAATCTTGTTCATAATAACGGTACACTTAATATTGATTTTGGAAAGTTAGATGTTGAAGGAAATTACACTATGTCTTACGGGATGATTGGTTACCTTAAAATGACGAATTCTGAGGACTATGTTCTTGTAAAAGGCAATTTCTTTACACAGGCGCATTATAGCAACGAAGGTTATCTGACAGCTGGAGTTATGGAAGTAAGGGGAGATTTCACCCAGAGGTATTACGATAGCTGCGCTGGAGGCAAATCCTTCAGGCCAACTGGCGCGCACAAGGTTATATTGAGTGGAAGCGGTCTTCAGACTATTAGCTTCGACTCGCCTGAATCAGGGTTTAATACACTAGAACTTGATAACAATTCCGATCAGGGTATTAAATTTTTGACGCCACTTAACGCAATAAAGTTTATTCCCAATGGCTGCAGGATATCTTTTACAAACGGTGATGTATTAGGGTGGAAGCTGGAACAAGATGAGACATACGACGGCGACCTGTATTTAGCGGGAGATACCCTTGACTTAAATGGGCATAAGCTTATTGTAAAAGGGAATTTGGTACAGTCCGGCGGCGTGGTATACATAAACAACGGACAGCTTACAGTTACAGGAGATTACAGGCTTCAGACAGCAGCAAAGGCTTCTAATGGAACTGTGACATATAGTTATGGCAATGGCTGCCTCAAGATGGTTAATGATATAGACTACGTAAAAGTAGGAGGCAGTTTTGTAACCCAATCGCAGTATAGTCATAACGGACTGCTGACGGCGGGAACCTTGGAAGTAAAGGGAGATTTTATACAGAAAAGGCAGAGCGCATATGATAACTTCAACGCTAGTGGGACCCACAAGGTGGTATTGAGCGGATCGGCTCTGCAGACTATATCCTTTGACAGCCCGGCAAGCAACTATTCCTGCTTTGGTTTACTTGAAATAACCAACAGCTCGGCTGCAGGGGTAAAATTCGCAACAAAGACTGTAGTATCAAAGGAAGTAAAATCAACAGTTACACCGCTTACGGATAGCAAAAATCTGTATTTGGGCTCAGGGGCGGAAATAAACTGGGATGTATGGCCTTATGACATAGGTTTTGAAGAGAACAGAACATTAAAGAAGGATCTGAATGTGCAAGGAGACCTGTACATCAGTG
>JAUZPS010000416.1 GCA_030705945.1 Bacillota bacterium | reverse complement strand
GCAAAATATACCAGTATTCCATGCAGCGTAAAAGCAGGCATCTGATACCTTATCTTTTCCTCTGCATCCGGCGCTTCTTCCTTAATAACTTGTCTTAAAGTTATTAGTTTATCCTGAATGTCGGGAGGAAATTGTGAAATGTACTCATCAATTGATCTAAAGGTAATTTTATTCCCTTCCATAATGTCTCCTCTCATAAACTAACTTTTTTATTCTTCATGTTTTAAATCTCTATGGATAAATTCTGGTTATTCAAATATAAGTCTTAATTAACTTTTAATTAATCAAGACTTAAATCGAATACTTTTGTATCTATATTTTACTCTGTACTAAGCAACACCTGCAAGGCTATTTATGCGATTTGCCTTATATAGAAAATTTTCTTAATCTTCTAAATAAAAAGCAATTAATCTTTTACATTTGCCTATCACAAAATAACGTTAAAGCGTTCGTTATTTTGCTCCGTCAAATGTAAGATTAATAGTGCTTTTTATATAAATCAAATGACAGATTCGGGAAACATAGTAATTATTGTAGAAGAAAATTTATGATTGTAGCAGAATAAATAGAAAAACGTATGCGCTAAACAGTAAAGCGCATACGTCAAATAAGAGAAAATGTATGAGTAATATAGGCTGTAGACTTAAGAAATAACTTCAACGGTATCCTTCAATTACATATTGAATTAGCCCCATATCACTTTATATTTAAAAGAATAAATTATTAATTCTCCTTAGCTTATAGCAGGGTAACTTGAAGTAGTAGCGTTAAAATGTCTTGCAAATATCACTACATCAGACATATTGATTGATGAATCAGAGTTGAGGTCTGCTTCGGGTGTATATATTCCATCGCCTTTAACTCCATTGAAATATTTTGCTATAGTAATTATGTCAGACATATTTATAGCTCCGTCCTGATTGCCCATGTCGCCTGCCCACATAGGAACAGGAGAGCTAGCTGAGCCAATTGTTTTTGTTCCCGATATTACAACATTGCTGATTTGTCTTGCAAGATAGCTTGGCTTGCTTATTTTAACCGTTGAGGCTGCAATGTTGCTAGGAATATTTGTTATTGTGAAGTATCCATTTTCATCCGTAGTTGCTGAATATGAAGTTCCAACTATTTCAACTTTGAAACCGGCTTTAACTATTTTACCTGCATCTAGGCTATAATTGAAATCAGGCGCTATGTAGCCTGAAAGAGTGTTACCTTGTATCGGCCCAGTAGGAGTTGGTGACGGCGGGTTTGATACTACTGAACCACTTGGCTCACCGTAAACAATACCTCTACCGTTGGTTGCAACAAATACACGACCATAAACTCTGAGGTCTCCTGTAATTGAGTAGTTAATGGAACCATACTGATGCTGGTCGTCATTCACTCTCACCCAAGTTTTAGCCAGATCGTCTGAACGATATACACCATAAGGGCCGTCTGTTTCACCACAGATGTATATAGCAAGATAATTTGCGCCATCTTTAGCTTTTCCAAATCCAACTACGTCACATCTCTTAACGCCATCAACCTTAGTTATTGTTTTACCACCGTCAGTTGTGTACGAGAGACCTGCTGAAGAACCTGGTATCCATACATGGCCTTCTTTACCCGGAACTGCTTTGATTTTTGCAGAAGCAGCCTCAAGTCCGGTCTTAACAGCTGTAAATGTTAGACCGCTATCATTGCTTACATAGAACGTATTTTTCGCATATGCATAGAATACTTTTGGATTAACTCTATCGGAACAAATATTTGCGCCTGCTGGAAGTGTGCTGACAGCTTTCCAAGCGCTGTTTACATAGCTTATAACTCCCTGACTTGTGCTAGGTGACCAGACAAATGATGAACCATCGGCAGATACTGCAACAGTACCACCCTGTACAATGTCATCAGCATTACTTGCAGGGAATGTATAGCTTACATTTGGCTGAACTTCAGACCATGTTGTACCGCCATCTTTTGAGATAGCAACGCTCTTTTTAATCATTTCGTATTGTTCTTTATCAGCGTTACCTACTCTAACTATAGTTTTTGGATTAAGCTCAGCATAATCCAGGCCCGTAGTGCTTGTAAATGTAGGAGTTGTCATCATCATACTTGGACCTACCGCTAAATCTTTGTGTACAAATCCACAGATATCGCCAAGACCGCTTATAAGTTCTACACCAGTAACCGGAGGGCAGATTAGGCTTTGGACTGCTGTTTCTTCAACCCCTGATGCCATAACTTCGATATTTACTAATTTACCGCTATCCCAATCAGTCAAGTTTTTCGTGCCATAAATAGTAGCTCCTGTACCATACATCATTTCATTAGAATTAAAAGGATTAATTGCAAGAGCGCTCATCATCCAGCCAAGCTTTGGCGCGGGATAATTCATTATTTCGTCGCCAGTTACCAATCCGCCGCTAGCCGCATTGATCTTCTTTCCAAACGTAAGCCATGGCGCTTTTGAAATATCCATAGTATATTTCAAATTTCTTGATGGATATGAATCACCCATTTTCCAAATTGGATCCCATGTCTTTCCAGCATCTCTAGAGCGGAAAATATAGTTATCCGGCCACCATGACTGAAGTGATGAAATTATAAGTGTGTCAGGGTTTTGCGCATCGACGCTTAATCCTGAATATCCATACCAGTTTGCATACTTTGGAGAACCATCCCAGTTATAATCTGAAGGAGGAGTTATATCTGTCCATACGCCTGTAGCTGTATCATATTTGTAAACCGCTCCATCATCACACTGATAAGGACCTCCTCTGTCACAATATGTAACATATAAAATTCCTTTACTGCTTATAACAGCATGCTGAGGTATACCAATTTTCAAAGCTTTACTATTGTGCTGTGTAAAAGTGCTTTCTGTAGGCTGGCCATCAACAGGTTTCCATGTTGCGCCTGCATCGTGGCTGACATATAGAGGATTCTCTTTATCAGCAACGCCAACATAAATGTCCTTTGTAGGTGTACCTTTAGTACCCTTTACCGAGTCAAAAGTTACAAAACACAATCCCAAATTATCAGATGAATATTCAAAAGCAGGATCTTCAACGTAATTTCCTCCATTTGTGAAACTGCTGACCTTTGCCCATGTTTTACCATAGTCCGTACTTTTCCATAATCCTTTTCCGCTTCTAGCCGCGAAATACAATATATTATTGCTGTTAGGGTCAACCATCAAACGCTCTCCAACTGAACGTCCAGGCATATTTCCACCCATTTTGAAAGGCATTTCCGTCCTTTCCCATGTTTTACCATAATCAGATGAACGAAGGATATATCCATTCATTGATGTCCAGCTGTTTGTATATGTACCAGCTGCGATATAAACTCTTTTTGGGTCAACAGGATCAGTAGCGATACTTTCGCATCCGAGCAAATTCCACTCGTCCGGTGATACCCAGTCAGTGAGAGGCTCCCACTCTAATGTTGTCTTATTTCTTATATATGCCCCTCCCATGTCGGTACGAGCATAAACAAGGTCTTTCTCTGTAGGGTTGTAGATAATTCCGCAGACATATCCACCACCGCCTCCTATCTTCACATTTTTCCATGTGTAGGGCTGACTGGTGACTGCAGATGTCATCATTGCTGGAAAAGCAGCGCATATAACAGTTAGCGCCAACAATAATGAAATCAGCTTTTTGAAACTCTTTCTCTTTGTGTGTTTCATTTTGACTACCTCCTAATTTTTAAATTTATTATATATAGATAATTAACTATAGATACCGATAGCTTTGCAGCTCGCTATCTATAGATGAAAACTTATTATTTATCAGTCAGGCTCTTTCCCCCATACCAGTACATCAGAAATGTAGGCAGTAATCTTATCCCATACGGCAAAGGTATCGCTTTCTGAACCGAAGGAGTAATCGTTTTCCTGGTTAAAATAACCCCAGTCTTCTTTAGTTATTGACCCAATTACATAAACCTCTTTATTGGGAAGCAAGGTTCCTTTATCAAAGGTTAATTCCAAATAATATTCATTTGTTCCTTTTGATGAGGCGCTTACAAATTCGCCATGAACATCTTCTTTTTCTCCGTTACTATAAAAATGTGAGGAATATATGGCATCTGAGTCTCCTTCATCAGTAAAATAATATCTTACCTTCAAGTCTTTCAAATTTATGGTATTGGAGCCTGTGTTGGTAATTTTCAATTCTAAGCTGATTCCTTGAGTGCTTTTCCTCTTATCACAGGTATAAAACTCTAGTTTCAGACTGTTTAAAGCAACCTTAGGAGGGCTGCTTTCAATGTTGCCGCCATTTGAAGGAACTGGATTAGTATTCGTGTCCTTTCCAAGGTCAGGTGTAGGTGTTGTTCGATTTTCTCCATCTGTATTTTTTGTAGCAGGTTTATTGGTATATAAAAAATTAGTTTCTTTTGGCAAAGGAGGTAGAGCTTCATATGTGGACTTAGGAACATTAGTTATTACAGGTTTTGCATCAGAAGTATTTGGGGTAGACTGCACAAGTTTTATGTCTTTATTATTGGTATCCGGACTGGCAGACGAGGCTTCCTTTTGTTCAGCGCCAAATAAACCTGCTAATTCTGCCAAACGGTATACAGAGGTATCTTTTAAGCTTTCTTTATCCAGAAGATTACCGCTTTCCTTTGCTTTCAAATACAGAT
>JAUZPS010000415.1 GCA_030705945.1 Bacillota bacterium | reverse complement strand
CTTTTAATAATACTATTAATGGTAGGATAAATTATAAAAATGATATTGATTGCTTTAAATTTACGACAAATGAGTCAGGAAATTATTCAATAACTATTCGTGCAGATGATTTTAGCACTAGCTATTTTTTATATGAAATTTTATATAATATTAAAATGATGAGATATGGCGGTCCAGTATCTGGTGGTAATTATAGTATGGATTTAACTCTTTCACCAAACACTTCTTATTACATAAATTTGTCCAACTCACAGCTATTAAGTAATAACAATTACTCGCTTATGATTAAAGAAAACAAATGATTTTGATAAATTTGTTTGTAGCTTGAATCTTTGAAAATATTATATCATTAGACTTTATTTTCAATAAGTGTATACATAATCACATAATAAGAGACTTATAAATAAAATATTTGTATTTATAAATCTCTTATTTTTGTTCCTTAATATGAATATTTTTTCACAAATATTTGTTGTTAATAAATGTCAATCCAAAATATTCTCCCCTTCTTCTCAAAACTTAAATTTATTGCAAATCAGGAACTTATACTCTTAACATCTGGTTTTAGTAATCAAAAAGACTGAAAATGATGTCTACAAATAACATCATTTTCAGTCTCTATCTTGAGTTAGATAAAAAGCAATTAATCTTTTACATTTGCCTATCGCAAAATAACGTTAAAGCGTTCGTTATTTTGCTCCGTCAAATGTAAGATTAATAGTGCTTTTTATATAGATAAGGCGTTTCAAAAAATTCCTTGTTCTAGTTTATAATACGAAAACCCATTATATCAAGTTTTTGAAACGACCAGTTGACCAGTTATTTTTTTGATACTACCTAATTAATTTTATTTACCTGAAATCTTACTTCAATACCAAAATAGTTGAAGTCTGATTTATATGTCCAACATACTGTTCTCCATAGGATGAAAAGCCGATAGTCGGTATATCAGAAAATATTCTGCCGTATTCTTCACTTTGATTTTTTTGTTCGATTTCAAGTGTTCTTAAAATGCAGTGGAAGTTGATTAACGCTTTTATATTGCCTAATTGCTTCACCTTATCCTCTACTGCCCGTTTAGTATCTTTTATAATATCAGTAGATTCAAGCAAGGATACCTCCATGCCTTCACTAATATTACAGTAAAATACCATTTTATCATCCTTCACTTGTTGTGGACTTCTCACATAAATTTCCTCATCGCATACCAAGCCCACAGGATTACTCATGAAGTACTCGGCAACTTTATCACTATCGATGCCTAAAGCATCCGCATATGCTATTTTCGCTTTCTTATTGTTAAATTCTAAAACTTCTCTTTTTTCCGGTATAACCTTATTTGCAACTAATTTTTTATCAAGTACCTTGAAACTTTGTGTCTTAATAATATCAAAACCATTGGTAGGCTTAATCACAGCCAGTACCGCTGCGTTTGAATATGTTTTTCCATTAGCGCTAACTAATGTTTTTTTAAACTTTAAATCGTCACCAGCTGATCCTCCAATAAATACTATATTGGTCATGTTACCTATCTTGTCCATTATCTCTTCTTCATACGAACATAAGCCATCAATCAGAATTATTCCAACATATTTTTCAAAATCAAGTTCTGACATAGGTGTTTTAAAATAATCTTCAAAAGATTTAAACGCTCTCTTTAAATCTTTTTCCTGTCTGACATCTTCAACAACTTCAACTTTTATATCTTCAATTACATTCGAATCAAAAGCCATTGCGACAATTGAATTTTTCATAACTTGTCCACAACCTATTTCACCTGCTGTGGAACATCCAAATACCGTTGTATTTTTAAAAGCCTCTCCAAGCGCGCAGCTTAATTTTTCATGATCATAATTTGAAGAAGCAAAATAAAGAATTGCTTTTGCTTTTAAATCACCAATAGAATCTTTAATTTCATTTACAGCTTCATTTATGTTTTGTTTTTTAGTAATAACTGATTTTACATTCATATTTTACTCTCATCCCTTCTTATAAGTTTATATTTAAATCTTTTGCCAAATTAGTTAACTTTTCGATAACTACCGGATCATCCGCTGAAGTTTCAGTAAATTGATCAGGAATAATTCCCTTCATAGCTATTTTAGCTTTTGTAAGGCCAACTAAGGCTTTATTCCCTTTTGATCTTTCCTCAACAATTTTATCTATCATTTTTTTAATCTTTCCAGCCATTACAATTCTCCTTTCTACTTATGATATATTGTTATTGAATTGATTAGAATCCGATTTAAAGACCAGCATTATAAGTTAATAGGGTATGCTATAGTTTAGAGATTTTTTAGATTGCTATAATTTGACTAGATTTATTAATATCGCTTCATTTGCTAAATATAAAAGACTATAGTTACATTTGAATCCAATAAAATATATAATATGTATCGGTAGCTTTTAATAATAATTTATAGAAATGTTAATAAAAATTGTAAACATTTTTATTTGTTTATCAATATTATTTTAATCAAGACACTTTATTTATAAATTTTATGGTAGTTATTTTACTATAAGTTTATAATATTGGTATAATATAGGTGGGCAAATTTAGCTTTTAAAAAAATCATATCTTTACAACCATTATCTTTTGTGCTAAAATAATATGCGTCGTCGGGGTGTAGCTCAGTTTGGCTAGAGTGCTTGCTTGGGGTGCAAGAGGTCGTCGGTTCAAGTCCGGTCACTCCGATTATAGAAAAATGAAGGGTTTGCCGTTTCCGGTTCCCTTCATTTTTTATGCAAAAATACCCCTATAACCACCCTATTTTATTTAGTCTAAAAATTATGTATTTCGCATAATGAATTTCGGAATATTAGATAAACAGGCTTTATATATAAGATGGCATTTTATTGAGCTTTTGATTAATCATTATTAACTGATCTAATATTTGTTCTAATAAATCTTCCATTTTGCTAGCCTACTTTAATTAGTATTCTCTGTAATAGTCATGCATTAATGTCATACCCTTGATCGTATCAAGAACCTTCTGCTTGAACTATGTTATTTGTTGTAAGTGTCAGATGTCTCTAGCTCAATGGCAATCTTATCTTCACATTTTACAACTAATTCATATCCATGTCGTCATTATTACCAGTAATTTCTTTTATGCCACTAATACGTACCTTCCAGCATCTCAGCCTTCTTTTAACATTTTCACTCTTGCATCCTATTCATTCTGATACTCTTTGAATTTCCTTCCGCCCTTCGCATCTACTACAAACTTTTGATTCGTAGCAGTCACAACGACTTCATGCGTTGTGTCGCATATGTTTTACCCTCCAGTCTGTTGCCAGCCTTCCTCGGCATTCGCTTATTCACTACTACGGCTTCATCTGCATACTGCACCCTAATCTTACCTCTTGCTCTCGCTTGCAGATAAGATCTACAGCTTCGAATACAGTACTTCCAAGGTTAAGTTGCTTCGCCTGTTATTAAAACGACCATCCTAACGTATGTAGTTCAGCTAATTTTAGGACTTTCCCGCCTGAAGCAGGGTTATCCACTACATCCGCCAACATTGGTTGATTTTCATTCCGTTCCAATAACCGCCATCAGCTTCCTTCAGACCCTTTCGTCACCGAAAACGCCCTTGCCTACAGCTTGTCTTCCCATTAGCTAGGTGACAGGTTTTCTTTCAAACCATCGGCTCGGCAACATGCCTCGCGAACTTCAGAGAGTCCCACGGACGGAACTCCCTTTAACCAAATCTCACATGTCTATCTTTTGCCCTTAGCTAATAAAGTAGAACGTCGTACCCAATACCTGCTTTTAACATAAATACCAAAACAAAAAAGTAAACTTGGCATTAATATGTAAAAAATATTAATAATATCAATAATCATCATGTGAAACTCATTTATATATAATATCATAAAAGTAATTTCTATTGGAAATGTGAAAGTATATGCCGCTAATTTATACGCATCAAAATAAACCCATACCGAATCATGCCATATCCACCATTCAGTAACAAATCCATCATCTCCAAAAGCCCTATATAAATGATTATAATCAATTTTTGTAAAACAAATTGTCCAAATAATAATACCTAATATTATTATAGATGACGTTGAGAACAAGTTTTTTATTATTGAACCATTATTTTCCATAGTACAAAACCCAATTGAAATGTATATCACACTCAAAACAATACAAATCATAACAGTAAAGAAAAATGGAAGTTCCAAATTCAACTTATCCCAACGTAAAAATGCAAGAATAAAAATTGTTGTGCTATGGACAATCAAAGATATTAAGTTATTCCTTATCACAATAAAATTCCTCCTGCATACTGAATTCTGCTAATAAAAGCATCCTATAGTTTTAATACTTCAAAGCCTAGCCTGCTAAATGAAGCGCATGGATGCGCGTGTCTTTCGGTGCATGTCATCTAGCGTCGCTGATTCACGACGTTCCTGAACCGGACCCACAGAGCCTTTCTTTTTGGCATTGGCAGTCCTCATTTTCCGATTGGATATGCCTACCTGTCAACTTCAACAGGAGCCTCAGGACCTCCCAAGTTCCTGACATCTCTCTCCATACATGTCACGTTCTCTGACTCCGACAGACCCTCGAGAATCTCGCCTTTGATGATTCCTCTGTATTGGCTTCCATGACGATAACCATGTCACCATCTGCTTTCTG
>JAUZPS010000414.1 GCA_030705945.1 Bacillota bacterium | reverse complement strand
TATTATTAATATTCCTGAAGTTAATTAAATATTACATCTTACATGCCTTCGATACGTGGGAAATAGTTAATAAAATTTAAGATTATTAAGCAGCAACGTATATTAATTTTACATATATTATATAAACATATACTATATAAAATATAATAATCGCTTTCATTTACCTATATTTAGCAAAATACAGATAATCTATTTCATATTTCATGTTTCGCTCTGTTAAATATATGTTAAAAGTGATTTTTAATTTAGTTCAGTTTATTTAAAAGTTATTAAAGATTTACTAAGCAACCTGGTGTCAGCCATTCCAAACACTATTAATAGCTGGTTTTAATCTTAATTAACAAAGATATAGAAATTATAAGTAAATTAGAACAAAATAAATATCATTTTTCATCTATATGATTATGAACTGTTAATTTTTAAGTTTGCGCTCAAAAGTTCAGTATCTATTAGATAAAGCGAGGTTTTATGAATAATATCAAATTTTTACCCGGACAACTAATCGAAATAACTACAAATTCAGATAATAATTCTGACAGATTCCAAAGTAAATTTTTGGCGATGAATCAAAATTACCTTGAGATAAGTATTCCCACCAAAGACGGAAATTTTTCTGCAATTAACACAGGATATAATCTATGCTTAAGCACCCAAACCCCTTATGGGACGTTTCAATTCAACTCTAAGGTTGTCGGAAAAAATTCTGATAACCATTCGATTTTTATTAGTCCTCCTCAAAACATAATTACTAGTCCAAATGCCGATTTAGAACTGAATTCTCAAACTAGAAAATCTTGCAAATTTGTCACAATCGCAAGTGGAAAAGGGGGAACCGGTAAATCATGTTTTGCAGTTAATTATGCCATGGCCCTAGCAAAGCGTAATAAAAGAGTTGTAATTATAGACGCGGATTTTGGTATGGCAAATATAGATGTACTTTTAAAGTTATCCCCGATTTATAATATTGTTGATGTAATAAAGGGTTATAAGACCCTTGAAGAAATTATTATTGATGGTCCAGGCGATATTAAAGTCATACCTGGAGGAAATGGGCTATTGGAGCTATCTAGCTTAAGCTCTCATCAGGTTGAAAGAATAACCTCGGGTTTTTCTTATCTTGAAGAAAATTTTGATTATGTTCTGATTGATACAAGCGCTGGATTTACCAGGACGTTAAATGAGCTGGTGTTGTCTTCACATGAAACTATATTAGTAACAACGCCTGAACCCCACGCAATATCTGACGCATTTTCCATCCTTAAGGTACTAATATCAATGCATCACAGTCTTAATCTCAAACTGGTTGTCAATAGGTGTGAAACTCCGGAAGAAGGCGAATCAGTAATAAAAAGGATCTCAGGTGTTGTAAGCCATTTTCCTAACTGCAATTTTGAGCCACTTGGTTTTATTCCGGACAGTAGATTCGTGAACAAGGCTGTAAAAGAGCAGGCAGCATTTCTGCTTTCATATCCTGAATCTGACGCGGCTGAATCCATTGAATCAATTGTGGGAGTAGAACTTGGAGAACCAAGAAAAGTTAAAATCGTTGATAAGCAGGAGTTAACCGCAACTGACAATAACCTGATTAGCAGTTTATTTGGCAATGATAAAAAGAGCGGCTTCCAACCATTTAATTCAAAAGATGGCTTAAATTCTACTTTTGTAAGCAAGTTTAAAGGACTGTTTAACAAGAATTAAATAATTTATGATATTGATGGTTCTCATTACGCCTCATCGCTCGCCTAAGCGGCTCATGAAATCCCTTTTTCGGCTACTCAGCGCGCAACTATATATTTTGCAATAAACATTTTACATCTATTTTTTATATTGCAAAATATATACCTTGATTCATAAGTTGAGAAAAGTTCAGCTTTGATAGTCAAATGTAATAGATTAATAGCTTTTTATATAGAATAAAACTAACTTTACGTTTGGTTATCTATAAAAACAGCCGGATCGCATTGAAAATTCCTAAAATGCGTTATCCGGCTGTTTTTTTGATTTTTAAATTTTTTATCCTTGTTCTTCTTTGATGATATCCTTAATTTTCTGAACGGTTTCTTCCATTTGATCATTAATCAGAATATATTTGTATGTATTAGACATGGCTTCTTCATATTCATAACGCTGAAGACGCGCTTCAATTCTTTCTTCTCCCCTGCCTATTAACCTCTCAATAAGCTGTTCTTTCGATTTGGGCTTTAAATAGATAGTAACAACATTATTTAACCTTTTGACGAGATTCTGTGTACCATCCACATCAATATCTTTTATCAATATTTTGTTACTCTTCATTTTTTCGTTTACAATATTCTTTGGAGTGCCATAATAGAAGCCATGAACTATCTGATGTTCAACTAATTCGTCAGCCTGTATCATTCTTTCAAACTCTTCCTTGGAAATAAAGATATACGGTTTTCCAGTCTCTTCGCCCGGCCTTTTTTCCCGGGTAGTCATTGTGGGCATAAGTTCAACATTATCCATATCTTCCAATATTCGATTAATTATTGTATTTTTACCTACACCTGAACTTCCTGATAATATAACCAACATATTTTACACATCCTTATAAAATTCTTATGCATATGTCACAGACATTTTTAATTATATAATATTATCTAATTAAAACACAAATTTTTTATGAGGATTCTGTAAATTAGTTTTTATTTTACTCAATATCAGACTTATATGTTTCGTGATAAACATATTACATTAACTTTTAATATCATGAAACATATACCTTGATTTATAAATCGTGAAAAATTCCATATTATTTTGCAAATGAAGATGCTTTAACTTTATCTGCCTGTGTAAAATCTCTTTCACGATTTATTTAGTCGTCTTATTAAAATTTAAAGCAAGAATCATGACATCTGACATATTAATCACCTGGTCTTGATTTAAATCGCATGCATCATTGTAGTTCGAGCTTCCAAGACTGCTATTAAAACATTTAGCTAATTCTACAACATCCATCATGTTTATAGCATCATCCTGGTTTATATCACCTGCAATAATCTTAATTGTGGCATTTAACGTACCACCCGTCCCATATGTACCATCAAAAAGTCCATCCAACTGTATCTCTTTTGCCAAAAATCCTGGTTTGCAGATACGGACTTTTCCTGTATTATAATTACTGTTAATTGTAAAATAACCATTTGAATCGGTAGTTGTCTCAATCCATCTATCGTCAGGGTATACAATACGTACCGAACAGTTGCTGCCTGATATTGATTTGTTGTCAATATCATTTTCAAGGGATAAGTTGCCTGAAATCTTATATGTATTAGGTTCAGAAGGGCCAATATCATAGCACTGTATTATCTCGCTGTAAGATGTATCTGCATAGTCGCCATCTCCTTCAAACCTTGCTGTTATAGTAGCAGAATACGTTCTGTTTCTATCTTCATGGTACGCATAAACCGTATTTACCGAAACTCCATTTTCATCAGTCAATGTAACAGGTTGTTGAAAACCAACTGATTCAGAGTTCCATGCGATTGATTTGTTTGCTAATGGATTTCCGCTGGAATCTGTTAAAGTTACGGACATATTATAGAAGTTACCCATCATAGCTGGACCTAAAGAGCCTGAGAACGGATTATTACATGTAATTATTGTAGATAT
The DNA here is from genome assembly GCA_030705945.1 of Bacillota bacterium. Lineage (GTDB taxonomy): Bacteria > Bacillota > Clostridia > Acetivibrionales > DSM-2933 > Pseudobacteroides. The sequence continues at coordinate 1,027 of JAUZPS010000414.1, read as the reverse complement.
TTTAGATGGCTGATCCGGCGACTCGCTTGAAGCAAAATTTTGCATCGGTATGAAGAATACCGTACAAAACATTAATAAAATAAAGAATAACTTTTTCAAATCCTTAATTGAATACATAAATACCCCTCCATTTGTTAACTATAATTTACTATCACAATATTAATTATAGTAGTTCTTAGTTGCATTGTCAACCCCGTATAACACTTTTTTATATCAATTCGCAGTTGCGTTGTCAACCCCAAATAACACAATTTCCGATAAGCTCCATTACCCACTTAAACAACATGTAAAAGCTCTCTTTAGTTCTTTGAAGCAACTTATGAATCAAGGTATATATTTTGCAATATAAAAAATGGATGTAAAATGTTTACTGCAAAATATATACTATAAAACTAATTTTAGAGTATATATCTATAATGGTAGTCCTTGCGCCGCAATACAATTAAAAATCATCCTTCACAAGTTTTTTAATAGTATTTACATCATTGTGTATATTCAAAGCTCTAGAGGCAGGGCCCTCAATAACATCCCCTTCATATGTGAACCTTGAGCCATGGCAAGGGCAATCCCATGATTTCTCTGCTGAATTCCAGCTTAATTCGCAGCCCATATGAGTGCATGTTGTATCTACAACATGCAGTGATCCTTCTTCGTCTCTGTAGGCGCCTGCTCTTTGTCCATTTGCTTCAATAATTTTTCCTTCACCCGGTTTGATGTGAACATCTGACGAAATGGGAGAAATTTTACCTGATATTAGTTCCTTTGCTACATTCAAATTTTCAACAACAAAATTCTTAGTAGAGGCTATTATTGTTTCTCGCGAGGGATTATAAACATCCTGCCAGGCGCTCTTCCCATCAATTATTAATTCGCTTAATATAATAGAAGAAGCCATACTGTTAGTCATTCCCCATTTACCATAACCTGTTGCGATAAATAAATTAGGCGTATTTGATGTAAAATGACCCGCATAGGGCAATCCATCCAGAGTCATGCAGTCTTGTGTTGACCACCTGTATTGAATATC
>JAUZPS010000413.1 GCA_030705945.1 Bacillota bacterium | reverse complement strand
TTTAAAATAATAAATAATGTTATTAATAAAAATAAGCCACGTTCTTTTTTATTTGTAAAAATTTCTTTCAGAATATCCTTCTGCTTAATTAAAAAACCCTTCATTCAGTTATCACCTGATAATTATTATTACCAAAATAATTAATGATAATAACTCAACTTTCCCATATCATTTTTATTCTTGCAGCCATACGTATAATGACCTATCAAATTTATATCGAAATATAGTTGAATTTGTGGATGTTTCTATGGCTGCTTAATTTGAAATGGGAAAGTTGAGTAAATAACTCAACTTATATTAGTAGATTTGGTAACCCTGAGCTTTACAAAAAATAAAAATGACCTCCAACTATTATTTAAAGTCTAGAAGTCATTTAAACGTATCATAGAAACTTGAACAAGGAATTTTTTGAAACGCCCTTATTCAAGATGTAATTTTTCTTAAAGTTTAGCTACACGCTAAAAAAAGAGATTGAATACCTTTATTTTAACTCTTTCCGGTCGGATTGAATAACTTCGAGAGTATCTTTTAAAATCTCTTCGACTTTATCCAATACACTATCCGCATATTCCCTTGTACCGAGTCTTATCTCCTTTGCGTTCTTTTGAGCGTTAGATATAATCTCATTTGCCTGCTCATAAGCTTGTTTTGTTATTTCATGCTCATCGACAAGTGAAGCTATTTTGCCCTCAGCTTCTTTTACAACATTATTAGCTTCTTTCTGAGCTTCCATCAAAATTCTTTGTCTTTCTTCCTTGACCCATTTAGCTTGTTTCATATCATCCGGGAGTTTTAATCTTATCTCTTTGATAATCTCAAGAATCTCTTCCCTATCAACAAGACACCTGCCTGTTAATGGTACGCTTACGCTTTTTTCAATTATATCTTCTAGTGTTTCTAAAATAGACAAGATTTCCATTATATTCCTCCTATGCATTTGGGTAGTGACTGCAGATCAATCCAAAAAACGGGTCTTTCAATAGAGCTATTATTTCTTCATAAATCTAGAAATAATATCCTCCCTTATACACTCTGGAACAAGTCCCTCAATATTTCCATTATTCTTAGCCAATTCCTTAACTGCGCTTGAACTTAAAAAAAAGTAATTTATGTTTGTCATCATAAACAGAGTCTCAACTTCCGGATCCAGATTTTTATTTAAAAGAGCCATTTGTAGTTCAAACTCAAAATCTGATACCGCTCTTAAACCTTTGACTATAGAACACGCATTCTTCTTTTTAACAAAGTCAATAAGCAAGCCGGAAAATGATTCAACAACCACGTTCTCACGGTCCTTTAATACGCGCTCTAACAATCCAACCCGCTCCTCCAATGAAAAAGCAGGATTTTTGTTTGAGTTAATTAAAACTGCTACGATTAGCTTATCGCATAGCTTTGCCGCTCTGTCTATTATATCTAGATGCCCGTTAGTTACGGGGTCAAAACTTCCAGGATAAACACATATTTTCAAAACTATTACCGCCCAAAATTATATTTTATTGTAAAATGATAACACAGTATCACCATATTTCTGACTTCTGAATATCTTTAAATTTCCAATTTGTTCAATCATAATATCTTCTATATCATGTTCCGCAACAATAATTCCATCGTCTAACATTATATCACTATTTGACAGGTAATTTAAAGTTTCTTCAACAAAATTTTTATTATAAGGTGGGTCCATAAAGATTATATCGAACTTTTTTCCTGAATCAAATAGCTTTTGTATTGCAAATTTCACTTCATTGTTGATTATCTCGGACTTCTCCAAAAACTTTGTATGAACAAGATTATCCTTTATAATACTTGCGCATTCACGAGAAAAATCGACAAATACAGCGCTGCTTGCTCCCCTGCTCAAAGCTTCAATACCAAGGCTTCCCGTTCCTGCAAATAAATCTAAAACCTGAGCTTTAGTTATATAACCTGCAATTATATTAAAAAGATTCTCTTTTACTCTATCGGAAGTAGGTCTTGTTGTATTGCCCTTTATTGTTTTTAATTTATGCCCTCTGGCATCACCTGAAATAACTCTTAAAATAAGTATTCCTCCAAATTCAGATTATAATTTTTTATATTTCTATATGCCATATGTTTTGTGATAAACATTTTACATTAACTTTTAAAATCACGAACATATACCTTGATTTATAATATACTATAAAATTGTTAGTCCAATTATATCATTCTCCTAAACAATTAGAAATATTATCCTATATACTGCATTTTTATTGTAAAATCTTTTTCGCAACTTATATATATAAAAAGCGCTATTAATCTTACATTTGACAGAGCAAAATAACGAACGCTTTAACGTTATTTTGTGATAGTCAAATGTAATAGATTAATCGCTTTTTATATAGTCTAAAATCTTATCATAAGAAGCTCAATTCTTCAATCTTTTCGGCGAACCGTTCCTTAACCACTTCTTTTATCCGCGCGTTCTTTTCATGCTTTAATAATGGATCTTCCATAAGCAACTCATTCGCGGCATCCTGAGCAATTTTTAATATTTCCATATCTTTATATAGGTTAGCTATTTTGAATTCGGGCAGCCCATGCTGCCTCGTTCCGAAAAATTCCCCTGGTCCCCTTAGTTGTAAGTCCTTTTCAGATATAACAAAACCGTCATTAGTTTTTTCCATTACCTTCATTCTTTCCTTCGAAACAGAACCTTTTCCTTCGTTATACAGTACGCAGAAGGACTCTTCCGCTCCTCTCCCAACTCTGCCCCTCAACTGATGAAGTTGAGACAGTCCAAATCTTTCAGCATTCTCAATAACCATTAAAGTCGCATTAGGAACGTTGACGCCAACTTCAATTACAGTTGTTGATACCAGTATATCAATATCTCCATTTACAAATTGACTCATTATGCTTTCTTTGTCCTTGGGTTTCATTTTTCCATAAACAAGCCCTACTTTAAGGTCTTTAAAATCTTCGTTTGCTATAGCTTCGGAAAGCTCTAATGCGGCCTTAGCGGCAATGGAATCAGATTCTTCTACAAGGGGACAAACTATATAGACCTGTCTGCCCTCCGCAACCTTTTTCCTGATAAAATCATTTATTCTGCTTCTCATTTCATTATTAACCGAATAAGTCTTTATAGGCTTTCTTCCTGGTGGAAGTTCGTTAATGATGGATATATCCAAATCGCCGTATAAAATCAGCGCCAGAGTTCTTGGAATTGGAGTTGCAGTCATAACAAGCGTGTCGGGATTATTCCCTTTTTTTGACAATACCGCCCTTTGTCTTACGCCAAATCTATGCTGCTCATCTGTTACAACGATACCCAAATTTTCAAACTCTACCTTGTCCTCCAACAGAGCATGGGTACCGATCAAAATATCTATCTCTCCGGTTTTAAGCGATTCCAGAACTGATCTTTTCTGCTTGGCTGTCTGGCTGCCTGTTAATAGAGCCACATTAACATTAAAAGGTTGAAACAGCTTACTCAGGGTCTTAAGATGTTGTTCCGCAAGTATTTCAGTCGGTACCATCAGTGTTCCCTGGTAACCTCCTAGTACAGCTTTATAAAGCGCAATAGCAGCCACAACCGTTTTACCTGAACCAACATCGCCTTGTACCAGCCTGTTCATAACCTTTTGGCTCTCCATGTCCCTCTCTATCTCACCAAGAACATTTCGCTGAGCATTTGTAAGACTAAATGGAAGAGCCTTAATAAATTCATTCATTTCAGCTTCTGATTTCTTAAATTTTATTCCTGTCTCCACTTCTGTCAGTGTCATCTTAATGCATAACAGTCCAAGCTGCATAAGGAACAGTTCTTCAAAAGCAAGCCTGAATCTGGCTTTGTTGAAATCCTCAAAGGTTCTGGGAAAATGTATATTGGAAAAACTATAGTTTATCTCCGCCAGTTTATATTTTTCCCTGAGCCACTGCGGCAATGTTTCTTCAAGCTTTCCCTCAACCAATTCCATTGCGCTCTTGATCGCTGCTCTTAATGTGTTCTGGGACATATCGATTGTTGAGGGGTATACAGGAACAATCCTGCATAGGTTTTTATGTTCTCCGGTTCCGATTCTTTCATAGACCGGGTTCTGAACCTCAATACTCTTAAATCTTCTATTTATCTTCCCAAAAAATAAATACCTTTCCCCCACTCTGAAAACATTCTTGATATAGCTCTGATTAAACCATGAAGCAACGATTGAGCCTGTCCCATCCTTAATAAGGACCTTATAAACCGACAACCCTTTCCTTATTCTGTTTTCAGTTACCTTGGAGGCAATCTCTCCTTCAAAGGTACAACTGTCGCCGTCTAAAAGCATATTTATTTTTTTAAAATTATTCCTGTCTTCATATTCCCTTGGGAAATGAGTAATCAAATCTCCAATACAAAAAAGGTTCAGCTTATGAAGAAGTTTAACTCTTACTTGACCAATCCCCTTGACATTTGTAAGGGGTTTTTTAAAATTTCTTTTATATTATAATCCATAGATCAATGCTTTCTATTAAAATTTATAATCAAAAATAAATTATATTAAAAGCAATTAATCTTTTACATTTGCCTATCGCAGAATAAAGTTAAAGCGTTCGTTATTTTGCTCCGTCAAATGTAAGATTAATAGTGCTTTTTATATAGAATCAGTTGTATCTATAATATTCTACATTTTTTTTTATGCATAAACAATCAAATTTTATA
>JAUZPS010000412.1 GCA_030705945.1 Bacillota bacterium | reverse complement strand
CTTTTGTCATATGTTTCGGGAGTTAATGCCTCGGTAGCAAAAAATATTGTTGATTATAGAGAACAAAACGGCAAATTTATTAAACGGCAGGAGATCAAAAAAGTTAAAAAGTTGGGCGAGAAAGCTTTTGAGCAGTGCGCCGGATTTTTAAGGATTCCGGATGGGGATAATGTTCTAGATAACACAGCTGTTCACCCTGAATCATATGATGCCGCAAAAAGCTTGCTAAAGCTTTCAGGATTTACGTTAGAAGATGTGAAAAACAACAACCTTAAGGGCTTAAGAGAGGTAATAAATAAAAGAGGTCTTGGAAGTATTGCGGAAGAACTAGGGATAGGAGCGCCTACATTGAGGGATATTATTGAGGAACTGCTAAAGCCTGGCCGTGATCCAAGAGATGAACTTCCTAAGCCTATTTTATTGACTGACGTTTTGGACATTGAGGATTTAAAGCCTGAGATGATACTGACGGGGACTGTGAGAAATGTGGCTGACTTCGGCGCTTTCGTTGATATAGGAGTTCATCAGGATGGCTTGGTTCACATTTCAGAATTGTGCAACAAGTATATAAAAAGCCCTATGGAGGTAGTTGCTGTAGGTGATATTGTTAAGGTGAGAGTTCTTTCGGTGGATGCGCAGAGAAAAAGGATTTCGCTGAGCATGAAGGATATATAGCAAGAGAATTAAATAGGGTATGGCCATTCTTGGTCATACCCTTTAAATATCAGTTTTATAATAAAATTTAAAATAAATTAATCTATTTCATTTAACCATCGAAAAATACTGATAAACCCGTTCTTTCTTTTGCTTTGCTAAGTTTTTTTGATACTACCTAAATGTATATTAATAATGATTACCGTGATTTTAAAATATAATGTAAAATGTTTATCACGAAACATTTTGTTTCTTAAGCTTCAGATATATTTCTTTTATCTTATCTTTCAAAACCAATTTATCTTCACTTGAAGGCTGCTTTTTGTTTTCCATATAGTCCATAATTTCAAGCACAGGGTTTGCAAGTTCACTGCCGGATAGCTTATCTGCGATTAAGTTCCTTGGACTTGCCTTAAGGCTCAGATTAAAACGGTATTTAATCATATTGTTGAATATATTATAAATTTCATTATGGTCATCAGTATTTTTTAACTGCTGATATAAATTGAAAAGATTCTTATCCTGTTTATTTCTGTATGAGACCAGTAAAAAAGCAGAAATAGCAAGAATCAATAAGAGCGCAAATACCAGCAAGCCTATCAACAGGTAATTCTTTTTTAATTTTAATGTCATGTAACCGTTATTTTGAGGCTCATAACTTACCTGATCAACCTTTATAGTCTCAGCAGCGGATGAAGAAGTTCCGCTTTTTGAGCCATCCTGAACTTGAGACTGAGGCATATCGCCTTTTACTTTGATAGTTGCGCCTGGAATTTCAGCTTTTTCATAATTGCCTGTTTTAGGGTTAAAATATGGAATATAAATAGGATCAATTTTAATTTCACCGTTTTTTTCCGGAACCAATATTATTTCAAATTCTTTTTTTATCTTGTAGCGGTTATTCTCTATTCCTTCTTCCGTGTTTTTCTCTGTCTCATAGACGGAAAAACCAGGGATTGAGCCTTTTATTATTTTTTTTAATCCATCAAGACTGCAGTCTCCTGATAAGGTAACATTAAGAGCCAACGAGTCTTTCAGATCAATTTCCTGCTTGCTGTACTTAGCGTCTGCGGTCAAGGTCCCAACAATACCGGAAAAGTCGGCAGGTTGATTATTTAATGGCAGGGACTTTACTTTTATTTCCTTTGAGTCAGTTTGTATATAAAATGGCTTGGACGAGTCGAAAAAATCACCAGTGCTTACATTAGCTTGAAATTTTAACGAAGGTATAGTAAACGTACCGGCTTTGGTTGGCGATAAATACATTTGCTTCGCCTCGTATTTTACATACTTTTTGCCATTAATGTAAACGTAATCAGCTTTTAATTTGTCCTGAGGGACTTCTTTCTTAATAAAACCAGTGATATCTGTCTTATCTATAAATCCGAAATTTTCTATGTTATAACGTGAATAGAGCTCATATGATAAAATAACCTTTTGACCAAAGTATACCTCACTATCCGAGAGAATCGTTTTTACATATATATCTTTAGCATTTTTATCATCGGTATTGTTCCCTTCACTGACATCTATCTGCAATTTATTGGTACTATATGTCTGCCCATTAAATTTAATATTTCCGCAGAGGGTAAACTGCCCTGTTTTTTTAGGCATTATAACATAATTAATATTATTTTGTATGGTTGTATCTCCATTTATAATCTGTGTGCTCATGGAAGGATTAGAGGATACAACATCAAAATTATCCAGACCGTCAATGTTTATTAATTCGGCATCCTGAGCATCTGTCATTGAAAGAACCAGATTGGCGCTCTCACCCTTGCTAATTTTCAGACTGTCGGTATCAAGACGAAACTGAGGCTCTTTTGCGTAAGCGCTTCCTTCGATTAAAAAGATACCTGCAATGATTATTAATAATAGAATACATATTTTTTTACCAGTCATGTTCCGCCTCCTGTCCACTTCTTTTTACTTCCTGATTATTTTTTAAGCTTTCTTGTTCCTGTTGTTCAAGCATCTCAAGAACCTTTTGAGCCTGCATAAGCTCTTCTTTGCTCTGCCCATTCTGGGATGAATTAGATTCATTCAGATTTGAACCGTTATTTTTATTGTTCTGGTCTTTATTCTGATCGGCGCTTTGAGCTTTATTTGTATCATCAGTTTTAGCATTGTCTTGCTTGGTATTGGGAGTAGGTTGATTCTTCCCCGACTCGCCCTGTTTTTGTCCATTGTCCTTATCTTTTTGCCCTTCTTTATCTGAAGCGTTGTTCTGTTCATTTTCTTTGGAATCATTTCCGTTATTATCTTTAGAATTTTTGTCCTGATTGTCTTGATTGTTCTGATTTTTGTCCTGACCATTTCCATCTTTATTGTCTTTATTCTGATTGTCCTTATTATCCTGCTTGTCATTGTTTTTATCACTGTCTTGCTGGTTCTGATTGTTTTTCTGGAGATCATTGATTTTATTTTGAGTGTATTCATAATTATATTTTAAATCTAAATTCTGAGGAAATTTAATAATTCCCTGCTTGTAGTTTTGTAACGCCTGATCATAGTATTTTAATTTTTCATTGTTGTCACTGCTCTTATCACCCATCTTAAGATTGGAATTACCGGTCTTTAAGTATTTTTCTTCTTTATCCGATGCTTTGTCATAATATTTTAACGCATCCTCATAATTACTTAACCGATATGAGGCAAGGCCTGAATTCTGATTTAGTTTAACATTCTCCGGTTTTTCAGAAAGACCCTCCTTATAGGCCTCTAAAGCTTTATCATATTTATTGACGACATAAGAACGATTGCCTTTTAAAAGGGCTTCAAAATAGCCATTTTTTAAATCTATGCAGCCTGTAAAAAACAGAATTGCCATAATTATTGTCAGTAATCCTGAAATAAAGAAGGCTATGATAAATGCCTTTTTCATAACATTTTCCTCCTTTCAGGCAGCAGATAAGCCGCAACAAATAACAATATTCCTGCTCCTAAAAAGTATTGATACAGATGATTGAGTCTTTTTATTTTATCAGTTTTTGAAGTGTCTCTTTTTAAAGCGGAAATGTCCTTTAAAATTGTTCCCATCTCATTTCCTGAAAGTGACGACTGATAATATGCGCCATTACCTGATTCGGCCAGCTTTTTAAGCGTATCTGGGTTTAGACGCGATGTGACAAAATTTCCGCCATTGTCCTTTTTATAACCTGTTTTTTCTTTTCCTTTATCATCGAAAAGGGGAATCAAGCCGCCTTTTTCGGAGCCAATGCCAATTGTGAACAGTTTTAAGTGGTCATCCTTTATATTCTTAACTGCATCCAGGCTGTTTGAGTCCTGTTCTTCGCCATCACTCAATATGATAATTACCCTGTCTGAGCTTGATACCCTCTTAAAGGAGCTGTCAGCCAGCTTAATGGCGGCGGCTATGTTGGTGCCTCCTCCTCCGATCATATCGGTATCTATTACGTCCAGAAACATATGCGCCAATTGGTAATCATCAGTTAAGGGCATCTGCACATAAGCAGCCTGGGAAAAAGGAATAAATCCGATCCTATCGCCCTGCAGGTTATCAATCAAATCTCCGATAATTTTTTTTACCCTACTAATTCTGTTGGGTTGGACATCCTCAACCAGCATACTTTTTGAGGTATCAATCAAAACGTAAATGTCCGCGCCTTTTCTGCTTACTTCTGTAAACCCAAGGAACTTCTGAGGTCCCAACAGAGAAATGACCATTAAACACAAGCTGATGCAAATCAGTACATTCCGCAAGACTTTAAAACGGATGACTGAATTTATTTTCATCAGATTCAAGATTCTTTCCTTTTTACGGTAAGCCAGTATCAGCATAAAAATACCCAGTATGGGGATAAGAATATATATGAGGTTTAAATGATATTCAAATTCAAACTTATTCAACGTCACACCTCTCTTTTTCAACATTGCTAAGGAATGATTGAAAAATTACTTACGATTCTGAGCGGGTGTTCACGAGTTAAGTGAACACGTAAGCGAAGATTTTATCGGAAGTTATCTTTTCAACATTCCTAAATTAAAAGCGCTGTTAAACTTGCATT
>JAUZPS010000411.1 GCA_030705945.1 Bacillota bacterium | reverse complement strand
TTTCTCCAGCTTTAAAACTGCGTGTGGAATATTTCAGTAAAAGCATAGATCTGTTCGAATTTTACCAGATTGAACCGAAAATTTCTAAGGCGTTAGCAAGGAAGATTTGGCTAAAATGTGGGGGATATTTGGTTTTAGACCATACAGAAGCTTTAACGGTTATTGATGTAAATACAGGGAAATATGTTGGAGGCAGTAATCTTGAGGATACGGTGCTCAAGACAAATCTTGAAGCTGCAAAGGAAATAGCTAAGCAGTTAAGGTTAAGAGATATCGGTGGCATAATTATAATTGACTTCATAGATATGAGAGAGCCGCAGCATCAGCAAATGATTCTTGATACGCTAAAGCACTCCTTGAAAAAGGACCGCACAAAGACGACTGTTGTTGGAATGACTGGCTTGGGCCTGATAGAAATGACAAGGAAAAAAATAAGACAAGTACTAGCTTCCGTTATGCATAGCGATTGTCCTTATTGCGATGGAACGGGTAAAATACTTTCGCCTGAATCAATCGCAAGAAATGTGGAAAAAGAAATTAACAGATATTTTACTCAGACAATAGCAAACGCAATTCAAGTTGAGGTGCATCCTTCTGTTGCCACAATACTTACAGGTGTAGACGGACAAGCGCTCGAAAGAATGGAAAAAATATTCAATAAAAGGATTGTCGTTAAGGAATCAAAAGAAGTAAAACATGAAGAGATAAAGATTAAAGAGATTGACATCAATTCTCTGTTATGATAATATATTTAATGCCGCGCGAAATGGGCTTTTTAAATGTTATCTTATTTTAGATAAGAATAGCTGCCTTTATCGGCGAGTTTTGAGTTAAGGAGGTGCTTCGATGTACGCTGTAATTGAGACTGGAGGAAAACAGTACAAGGTTTCAGAAGGTGATGTAGTTTTCATTGAGAAGCTTGTTGCTGAAGAGGGTTCAGCAGTTACTTTTGATAAAGTTCTTGTTGTATCAAATGAAGGAACTGTAAGCTTTGGAAGTCCTGTAATTTCCAATGCAAGTGTTAGCGCAAAAGTTTTAGGTCATGGAAAAGAAAAGAAAGTTATCATTTTCAAATATAAGCCTAAAAAAGGTTATAGGAAGAAACAAGGACATAGACAGCCATATACAAAAGTTCAGATTGAAAAAATCAACGCATAATTTTTACAGGAAGATTTTTCATAAGAAACTTATATAAGTTTCTTATGAAATCAATGTAGGGATTAAAGGACGAATATGGTTAATATCAATATAGTCAGGGATAATGAAGGATTTATCAGGGAATATACGGTTGAAGGACATGCAGGAGCAGACGAAAGTGGAAATGATATCGTTTGCGCATCTGTTTCTGTAATAGCATATACAGGTGCTAATGCTCTTGAAGTGCTAGCAGGTATCAAGTTGGAAAATACTGATGCGCTTATAATTGAAGATGGATATATGAAATGTGTCCTGCCAATTGATATTGATCCGGATAAGAAGCAAACCATCAAGATTATCCTTGAAACAATGGTAATAGGTTTTAGACAGTTAATTGAGACTCCTGAATATAGTGAATATATTTCGATTTTAGATGAGGAGGTGTAGCTATGATTAGAGTAAATTTGCAGTTATTTGCTCATAAAAAAGGGGTTGGAAGTTCCAGAAACGGACGTGACAGCGAATCCAAAAGACTCGGTGTTAAAAGAGGAGACGGACAATCAGTAATTGCGGGAAATATTCTCGTAAGACAAAGAGGAACTAAGATTTATCCAGGGTTGAACGTAGGAATCGGAAGTGACGACACACTTTTCGCTCTTGCAGATGGTAAAGTCAAGTTCGGTAGGCTTAACAAAGATAAAAAACAGGTAAGTGTTGTTCAAGCTTAATCAAGCTTAATATTAAAATGTTAAATCCCGGAGCTATCCGGGATTTATTTATATCTGCGAAATTATCGCCTGTATTAAGGGCGTTTCAAAAAATTCCTTGTTCAAGTTTATATGACGAAAACCCATTATATTTTGTTTTTGAAACGACCAGTTGTGAAGTTTTCTTTTTGATACTACCTAAATAATATATCTTATTACATAGTATCAAAATCGTTTTAAAATGACATAAAAGACGACTCGCGTTTTTTTGCCATTTTGTTTTAATTTTATATTTTAGAGGAATAATAAATTGATTACATTATTTTGTAACCAATTATAGGAGTTGAATCTATGTTTATTGACAGCGCAAGAATTTATGTGAAAGCCGGTGATGGCGGAAACGGAAGAGTGTCCTTTCATAGAGAAAAATATAAGCCTTCCGGCGGACCAGATGGCGGAGACGGTGGAAAAGGCGGAGATGTTATTTTTATCGTTGATGAAGGAAGCAGGACATTGGCTGATTTCAGGTATAAAAGGAATTATAAGGCAGACGCGGGGCAAGATGGCGGAGCTGCCCAGTGTTCCGGTAAAGGTGGGGAAGACCTGATTGTAAAAGTTCCTCGAGGCACAATAATTAAGGAAGAGGAAACAGGGAGAATTCTTGCTGATCTTACAAAGGAAGGGCAGTCTGCAATAATTGCCAAAGGCGGGAAGGGCGGCAAAGGGAATCAACATTTTGCCACATCCACAAGACAGATTCCTAACTTTGCCAAAGCTGGGGATCAGGGAGATGAAAGATGGATAGTGCTAGAGTTAAAGCTACTGGCTGATGTAGGGCTCATAGGTTTTCCTAATGTCGGCAAATCGACTTTTCTCTCTGTAGTGTCAGCAGCAAAGCCTAAAATTGCGGATTACCATTTTACAACTATTGAACCAAACCTTGGTGTTGTTAGCGTTGATGGAGTTGAAAGCTTTGTAATTGCTGATATTCCAGGGCTTATCGAAGGCGCTCACGAAGGGACGGGTCTTGGCCATGAATTTCTAAAACATATTGAAAGGACGAGGCTTCTTATACATGTTGTCGATGTTTCGGGTTCTGAAGAAAGAGATCCAGTTGAAGATTTTAAAATAATAAATGATGAATTAAAACAGTACAATCCGATACTTGCTGAAAGACCTCAGATAGTAGCGGCAAATAAAATGGATGTAACAGGCTCGTCTGATAATCTTAACAGATTTATAGAAGCAATTGAGCCGTTGGGATACAAAGTTTTTCCAATATCTGCTGCAACAAGCCAAGGCATTAAGGAAGTAATATACTATGCGTCGGACATGTTAAAGACTATACCGGAAAGTATTATTACCGCGGATACTGACGCTGAAGTTGTCTATACTGCTGAGGAGGAGATACCGTTCCAAGTCAGGAAGGAAAATGGAGTCTTTGTTGTTGAAGGAAAGTGGATAAAGAAAATGGTCGCATCTACAAATTTTGAAGATTACGAATCCCTTCAATACTTTCAGAGGGCTATAAAGAAAAAAGGCGTTGTGGACGAACTTGAAAGATTAGGCATAAATGAGGGAGATACTGTTAAGGTTCATGATTGGGAATTTGATTACGTGAGATAAAAAATTGACTGAATTGAAAGAGCTATTAATCTTACATTTGACAGAGCAAAATAACGAACGCTTTAACGTTACTTTTCAATAGGCAAATGTAAAAGATTAATCACTTTTATATATATTAAAGAATATCATACTGGACAAGCCGGAGTTTTTTGTTGTAAAATATTATTATAAAATATTTTAGTCAAGTCGGAAATTGCTGCTTGATTAAAACAAAAAACGGAGGATAGAAATTTTGTCCTATGAATTGTGTAAATTGTGAAAATTGTAAGACTGGCAGTGTGGCTTATTATTGTCCAATGAAGAACGATTTCGTTGTGAACATCGAAGCGCAGAACTCGGTAGTCGAAAAGAACAGAAGTGGCTGGAAAAAGGGAGATCCAAGCTATGAAACACATAGGAGAAAAGTTCGAAAAGAAATTGAGGAATAATCGTAAGGGATAGAATGGAGTTCTATCCCTTTTTAATATCTAGGAAATTATGGCGCAATTAGAAATATGCAGGTCGGTTATATAAACGAAATGCATGACATCTCTAATTGTTAAATGGACAAAATATAAAAAAATAGAATAATAGGTTGTAAACATGTAATAAAAACAACAATGTTATTAAGGAGAGTAAGTGAATGTTGACAGGAAAACAACGCAGTTATCTTAGGGCATTAGCAAACGAGATTGAACCAATTTTTCAAATAGGAAAGGGTGGTATCAATGAGAACATGATCGTGCAGTTTAATGAGGCGCTAGAAGCAAGAGAGATTATAAAGGTGAGCGTTTTAAATAATTCTCTAGAAGATCCTAAGGAATTATGCAATGAAGCCTCAAGATTAACGGGTTCAGATATAGTTCAGGTAATAGGAAAGAAGTTTGTTTTATATAAAGAATCAGAAAAAAACAAAGTGATAGAATTACCTTAATTCGAATATTTTCTATTATCTTTAGCAATTTTATGGTATAATTGTCTATAGCGGACAAAATTATGTTATCAGCTGATAATATAACTAAATTAAAAGCTATTAATCTTAAATTTGACAGAGTTTTTTTAAACAACAATAACAAAAATAGTAAATATATACAGAACCATATACATTAAATCAACATAAACTATTTTGAAATAGTTATTATTTAAGCATTGATATTATATTCAAATCTTAATAGTTTTGCATTTGGCAGCTCTATTTACTAGACCCTATACGAATTTCTGCGCAAGATATGCAAAGAGTTTTGATTTTAATA
>JAUZPS010000410.1 GCA_030705945.1 Bacillota bacterium | reverse complement strand
TAACAAAAAAAGTTAAATTAGCCTTGTTAGGTAGTATCAAAAAATAAACAGGTCAACTGGTCGTTTCAAAAACTAGATATAATGGTTTTCATCATACAAAACTTGAACAAGGAATTTTTTGAAACGCCCTAAGAAGGGTTGGTAGATATTGAATATAAAAGGTAAAAATGTGCTTGTAACTGGGAGCGAAGGGTTTATTGGCAGTCATTTGACTGAGAGATTAGTTGAAATGGGAGCAAATGTGATGGCTCTTGTTCAATATAATTCTTTTAATAACTGGGGATGGATAGATACATTCCATGAGAGCGTAAAGAGACAGGTAGAAGTTTTCACAGGGGACATAAGGGAATACGACTGTATAAAAAAAGCTGTCAAAGGAAGAGATATTGTATTCCATCTTGCGGCGCTTATCGCAATACCCTATTCGTATACAACGCCCTTGTCGTATGTCCGGACCAACATTGAAGGAACGTTAAACATTTTGCAATGCTGCCTTGATTTTGAAGTGTGTAAAATGATGCATACATCAACCAGTGAAGTATACGGAACCGCCGTTTATACGCCAATTGATGAAAGCCATCCGCTTTCAGGACAGTCACCCTATTCTGCTAGTAAAATCGGCGCGGATAAGCTGGTTGAGAGCTTTTACAGGTCCTTCAACCTGCCTGTAACGACATTAAGGCCCTTTAACAACTACGGACCAAGGCAATCTGCCAGAGCAGTAATACCGACGATAATTTCACAGATACTATCAGGTAAGAACAGTATTAAACTCGGGTCTTTGACGCCAACAAGGGATTTTACTTTTGTAAAAGACACTGTGGAGGCTTTTATCAGAGCCGCAGAGGTTGACGAAAGCATTGGGGAAACCATAAACATAGGCTCGAACAGAGAAATTTCGATCGGGAATTTAGTGAATAAGCTTGAAGAAATAACCGGAAAAAGTATAACTGTAGAAGTTGTAGAGGACAGAATTAGACCTGATAAAAGCGAGGTAAACAGGTTGCTATGCAATAATAAAAAAGCATTGGAAATGCTTAGCTGGAAACCAGAGACTGATTTGGATACAGGTCTTAGAGAAACAGTCGCATGGGTTGATAAAAATCTCAGTTATTACAAAACAGATATTTATAATAAATAATATAGGAATAAAGGAGTTCCTGATGAAAAGTCAATATAATGAAACTACCGATATAATTCTTGTAGGAGCGGGCGGCCATGCGAAGGTAGTTATTCATATTATTAAAAAATATTATGGGAGCTTAAATATAGTTGGAATTATTGATAAGGATCCCGCAAAAGAAGGTAAATTCGTGGAAGGCGTACCTGTTTTAGGTTCTGATGAAAAGTTGGCGGAACTCTATATTTCAGGTGTTCGAAAAGCCTTTATAGCGGTTGGGTTATATAATGATTTGGAAATCAGGAAAAAGTTATATGATACCCTGGTCGATTTAGGATACGAATTGATTAATTTAGAGCATGACTCATGCATAATCGAAAATGACAGGAATATGGGAAATGGAAATATTATAATGGCAAACGCTGTTTTAAATACTGGAAGTAAAATTGGCAGCAACTGCATTTTGAATACGGGAAGCATTGTAGAACATGACACAATATTGGGGGATAATGTCCATATTGCTCCGGGAGCTATTATATGCGGCGGTGTTCAAATCGGCGATAATTGTTTTCTTGGAGCAGGTTCTACAGTAGTACAAGGCGTTAAGATTGGAAATAACGTGATTGTTGGCGCAGGAAGCGTTGTCATAAAGGATGTCCCCCCTTATACAAAGGTAGTTGGCGTTCCTGCCAGAATAATTTGAAGGGTGATACTATGCCTATATTATTGATTGCAGAAGCAGGTGTAAACCATAATGGTGATATAGATACAGCAAAGAGCCTTGTTGACGCTGCTAAAAAAGCTAATTGCAACGCGGTTAAATTTCAGACCTTTAAAGCGGACAAACTTGTTACTAAATTTGCCCAAAAGGCTGATTATCAGATAGATAACACGGGTACAAACGAGACCCAGTTTGAAATGCTTAAAAATCTGGAATTAAGTGAAGAGAATCACTGGAAGCTATATAATTATTGCCGTCAGCAGGATATTTTGTTTTTATCTACGCCGTTTGACGAGGAATCGGCGGATTTTCTTGAAGCTATGGGAATGAAAATTTTTAAAATTCCTTCGGGAGAGATAACTAATAAAAACTTCATAAAGCATATTGCAAAAAAAAGAAAAACTATAATTTTATCAACTGGTATGTCAACACTTGGAGAAGTTGAGGAGGCGCTTGAATGGATTTATGAGGAAGGATGCAAAAAAGTTATTCTTCTTCACTGCGTTTCAAGCTATCCGGCAGATTTTAAAGATGTAAACCTGAACGCTATCAGGACCCTCAGAGAATGCTTTAAGGTAAAAGTAGGGTATTCCGATCATACGGTTGGCACAGAAGCGTCTATTGCGGCCGCCGCGCTGGGTGCAGATGTTATTGAAAAACATATTACATTAGATAGGACTATGGAGGGACCGGACCATAAGTTATCATTGGAGCCTCTTGAGTTAGAGCAAATGGTTACAGCTATAAGAAATATAGAAGCCGCGCTCGGAGATGGAAAGAAGAGACCTACCGAAAGAGAGTTAGAACTTAGAAAAAATGTAAGAAAATATATAGTTACTGAAAAAAATATATACACGGGACAAACAATTACCAGTGATATGCTGTCTGTTAAAAGAGCAGGGGGAGGATTTGATCCAAAGTATCTTGAACTTATTATTGGAGCAATTGCCGCAAAAGATATGCCTTACGGACATGTTATTGAGAAGGGCGATTTCTTTTGATACTTTAAAAGCCATTAAGGATAAGCCACTAAGGCAGTATCAAAAAGATAACTTGTATTCTTTATAGTTAAAAAAACGTTTATCACAAAGAAATATATTAAATCAATTAGGAGATATGCTGGTGGAAAATAAGAACTGGAGCGTTTGGGATAGGGAAAAAGCGTATGGAGAAATATTTTATAAAAGGGCGTCAGGTATTCTTCCAGAAATGGAGAGCAGCAAGAGGATGGCGTTGGAAGTAAAAAACGTTATAAAGCCCGATGATAAAATTCTCGATGTTGGCTGCGGAGCAGGACACTACCTGCGCAGCTTAAAAAGAGAGATTAAAGAAGATTTCCGTTACGTGGGCATTGATAAAACCAGCTACTATATTGAACTTGCCAAAAGGGCGTATGGGATGGACTGCCGCGCGCAATTTGCTGTAAGCGATGTGTTTTCGATTGATTTTGAAGAGAATACTTTTGATATAGTTATGTGCAATAATCTACTTTTGCATTTGCCTTCAATTGAGAAGCCGCTTAGTGAAATTATAAGGGTTGCAAAAAGAAAGGTTCTTATAAGATTTCTATGCGGCGAGCGCTCTTTTCGGATAAAAGATATTAATCCTGAAAGTGAAGCTTATGATGAAAATGGTGAACCATTTGAATTTTCTTATCTGAATATTTATAGCGCAAGTTATATTGAGAGCTTGATCAGATCCCAGAAAAAAGCCTTAAGATGGGAAATTGAGCCGGATATAGCCTTTGACAGACAAGGAATTTTAAATTCAGTTGATGAACATAAGAAAGCGTATAACTCAACAAAAATTATTGGAGACTTCCAGGTGAATGGTTATGTATTGCTGCCATGGACTATCTTGAAAATTGATTTATAACCAATATTATTTTTGGATTTAGGTAGTATCAAAAAAAACTTAGCAACTGGTCGTTTCAAAAACTTGATATAATGAGTTTTCATCATACAAAACTTGAACAAGGAATTTTTTGAAACGCCCTTATTTAAAATTATATTTCATAACAAAACTGCTTTAAGGATTTAATCATGGAGAAAATATGAATAATGACAAAATTGTTTGCATAATTCCAGCCAGGGCAAATTCAAAAAGGTTAAAAAACAAAAATACGAGAGTTTTAAATGGAAAGCCTCTGATTTCATGGACAATTGAGGAAGCTAAGAAATCCGTTTCTATAGACAGAATTGTGATTTCAACAGATGACGAAGAGGCTGTTAAAATAGGCTTGGACCATGGTGTTGAGGTAATCAGAAGGCCGGAGGAACTAGCCATGGATACAACAACGACTGCAGAAGTAATTTTCCATGCTTTAGATCTCCTGAAGGAAATAAGCTATTATCCTGGCCATATATTGCTCCTCCAATGCACTTCGCCATTAAGAAAAGCATGGCATATAGACGAAGCTATAAAATATTATTTGGATAATTTAAGTTTTTCAGATTCGCTAATATCAGTCTCAAAATCAGAACATCCACCCTGGTGGCTCAAAAAGATATCTGAAAATGGGTTAATGACTGATTTCTTAGAATATGACAAAGAGGAATATAAAAGGTCGCAGGATTTTCCTGAAACCTTTAGAATAAATGGAGCATTATATCTGGCTAAAACAGAAATGTTCAGAAAATTCAGAGGTTTCCAGACCCCAAAGACTTTGGCTTATAAAATGGAGGCTCTTGATTCTTTAGACATTGATACTGAAATCGACTTTTTGTTTGCTGAATTTATTATGAAAACATACTATAGTTGTCAATAGTATGTTATCTATATAAAAAGCACTATTAATCTTACATTTGACGGAGCAAAATAACGAACGCTTTAACGTTATTTTGCGATAGGCAAATGTAAAAGATTAAT
>JAUZPS010000041.1 GCA_030705945.1 Bacillota bacterium | reverse complement strand
TTTTTTATATTTTCAACTAGGTACTCTCTTCTGTTCATATCCAGTTCAGACATAACATCATCAAGAAGAAGTATTGGAAATTCGCCTGTATCATCCTTTACAATTTCCAGTTCTGATAATTTTAAAGATAGAACAGCAGTTCTTTGCTGTCCTTGGGATCCATATAATTTTATACTTTCTTTATTTAATCTAATTTCAATATCATCTCTTTGAGGTCCGATAATTGTAGTCGCTTTTTGTATTTCCTTTGCTAAGACTACTTTCAACTGATTAGTAAATGTTTTTTTTATCTCTTCTACTCCAATGTTAAAATTGTTAAGATCTATTGAAGGAACATATTTTATTTCTAACATTTCTTCATTATTTGTAATTTTTTTGTGATTTATATTAGCTTTTTCTGACAAAATATTAATAAATTCAATTCTTGATTTAATTATCTTTGAACCTATTTCAATTAAGCTTTGGTTCCATACATCTAGTGTGCTGCTATTCATTCTTTTTAATGAAATCTCTTTTAATAAAGTATTTCTTTGATTGAGTATCCTAATATATTGTTGCAGATTAAAAAAATATGATGGTTTCAATTGACATAAAGCAATATCTATAAACCTTCTTCTTTCCGAAGGACCTTCTTTTATTATTTGAAGATCCTCTGGAGAAAACATTATAGAATTTATTTGTCCCATTAAATCACCTATCTTTTTTATAGGATTTTCATTTATTTTAATTTTTTTTTTGTTTATTCTATCATAATTTATTTCAATGCATTTGCCAGTTATTTCATTTCTTGTAAATTTAACATTAACAATATATTTTTCTTTTCCATTCTTTATTAGTTCAGCGTCCTTAGAAGTTCTATGCGATCTTCCCGTTGAACATAAGTAAATCGCTTCTAGAATGTTTGTTTTGCCTTGAGCGTTATTTCCGTAGATTATATTAAATCCTTTAATGAAATTCACTTGAAGGGCCTCATAATTTCTAAAGTTTTTTAAAAACAAACCTTCTATATGCAAGTTACGACCTCCGTTTTATTCTATCAGAAATTCCTTTTCTTCAACCTCTATTATATCACCTATTCTTAGCTTTTTACCTCTTCTTTGTTCTATTTCACCATTAACCTTAACTTCACCATTTGCAATGACTTCCTTTGCAAATGATCCTGAATCTACAAGTCCAACCCATTTTAAAAACTGATCTAATTTAATAAATTCAGTCTCAATTTTAACTTTTTCCATTTATTACTCCTCTAACTATATAAAAAACCATATTAATCATACATTTGACAGAGCAAAATAACAAACGCTTTATTTTTTATAATAGGCAAATGTAAAAGATTAACCAATTTTTTTATAAAATATTTTAATTACGTTAATATCATTATTAATCTTACACATCATTTTTTATTCTTACAGGAAGAATCATATAAGCATAATCATCTCCACTTATAGGAAATATTGTGCATGGTCCTATTTCAGATGTAAACACTATTTTTATTTTCTCATCATCAATTACCTTTAGAGCTTCAATAAAATACCTTGGATTAAAACCTATTTCCATTTTACTTCCATCCATTTCAATCCTAAGTTCTTCCCTGACAGCTCCAATTTCAGTACTTGATGACAATACTATTTTTTCTTCTTCTATACTGAATTTTACTGGATATTTCTTATCTTCATTTGATATTAGTGAAGCTCTTTCCAGACTTCCCAAAATATCTTTTTTGTTGGTAATTATTTTAGTTTCTATGTCTTCCGGTATTATACTTTTGTAGTTTAGATACTCTCCGTCTATTAGTCTTGATACTACTTTTACATTTCCTAAATCAAATAAAACATGGTTTTTAGAGCTTATTATTTTTATTTCATCGTCAGTTGGCTGTAATATTTTAACTATTTCATTCATAGTCTTTCCAGGTACTATTACTTTTATAATATTAAACTCTTCTAATGAGACTTTTCTTCTTAGAGCCATTCTGAACCCATCAATTCCAACCATATTGAGTTCTGAACCGTTTGATTCAATATATATTCCAGTTAGAGTTGGCCTGTTCTCATCAATACCTACAGCAAAAATAGTTTGTCTTATCATATCCCTAATTACATTTTGTTTAATTTTAAAAGAATTTTCAGTATCAATCGTTTGTATTTCCGGAAATCCTGCTGACGGAATACCTTTTATTTCAAAATGGGAATTTTCACATTCTATTATTACTTTATCATTTTCTTTAACTTCTAAAAGAACTTCTGAATCAGGAAGTCTTCTTACTATGTCTCCAAAAATTTTTGAATTCAATACTATTGTGCCTTCAGATCTTATATCAGCCTCTACACAGCACTCTATTCCAATTTCAAGGTCATTTCCAGTCATTTTAAAATTTCCTTCAGCTTTAAGGAGTATTCCTTCCAATATTTGAAGAGTACTTTTTGCCGACACTGCCTTTTGTACTATGTTTATTCCCTCAAGTAACTTTTCTTTTGAGCACACAACTTTCATTGAAGTTCCTCCTCTATATAATTAATAAAAAATTAGTAATAATAACAGTAAGCGCTGTTGATTGTGTTAATAACAATCAAATTATAGATGGATAAAGGGCTAGAGCTTGTTAATTATTTGTTGATATTAGTTAATTATTTATCAACATTAAAAAGTTGAATTTGTTGTAAAAATTTTGTCCACATTAAGTTATACCCATATTCACAAATTTTGTTGATAAGTTTTAATCAAAGTCAAATATAATTATTTAGTCAATTTTCCCAATTAATATTCTTGCAGCCATATTATCATAACGTTACGTCTATCAAATCTATGTACAAATATAGTTGAATTAATGGCAGTTTTTATGGCTGCTTAATTTGAAGCGGAAAAATTGAGTTATTTACCTAGTATATTCTTTTTTAATTCACTAACTGCTCTTCTTGTTTCGGGGTTAGACTCTATATCCTCAGATATCTTTTCACATGCGTGTATTACAGTTGTATGATCCCTGCCACCAAAGTCATCACCTATTTTGGGAAGAGACATATCGGTTAATTCCCTGCATAAATACATTGCAATTTGTCTTGGATAAGATATTTCTCTGTTTCTTTTCTTTGATTTAAATTCTTCAAGTCTTATATTATAGTATCTTCCAACGGTCTCTTTTATTGTGTTACTGTTTATAACCTTTGTTTTATTAGCTGATAAAATATCTTTTAATGCCTCGTTTGCAAGTTCAACGCTTATTTCATTCTGTGTAAGGGATGAGTAAGCAATGACTCTGTTTAAAGCGCCTTCAAGCTCTCTTATGTTTGAGGCAATGTTATCTGCAATAAATACCATTATATCATTGGGTACGTCAAGAACTTCAAGCTGAGCTTTTTTTCTTAAAATAGCTATTCTTGTTTCAAGATCCGGCGTTTGAATATCAGCTATTAGTCCCCACTCAAACCTTGAGCGTAACCTTTCTTCAAGAGTTTTAATATCCTTTGGAGGTTTATCGCTGGACAAAATGATTTGTTTGTTGGATTCATATAAAGCATTGAAAGTATGGAAAAATTCTTCCTGTGTACGTTCCTTTCCTCCAATAAACTGAATATCATCTATTAAAAGAACATCGATATTTCTATATTTAGATCTGAATTCTTCGTTCTTATCGTCCTTAATAGCATTTATAAGTTCATTTGTAAATTTCTCAGAAGACACGTACAGAACTTTTTGTGTTGGGTTCTGAGTTAATATGTAATGTCCAATGGCTTGCATCAGATGTGTCTTGCCAAGCCCAACTCCTCCATATAAGAAAAGAGGGTTGTAGGCTTTTGCAGGAGTTTCCGCTACGGCTAAGGAGGCCGCATGAGCAAAACGGTTACTGTTTCCAATTACAAATGTATCAAAAGTATACTTTGGGTTTAATACAGATATAGTCTGCTCATCTGAAAAATTATTTTCAGGCGATCTTTTCTTAACTTCTTCCTGCGATGGGATTACAAAGTTTACTAAATATTCTTTATATGTCAATTGTTTTATAGCATTCATAATCAATTTTGAGTACCTGCTCTCTAAAATACCCTTGTTAAATTCATCCGGCACTCCAAGACTTATTGAGTTTGTTGTTAGGTATAAAGGTTCTATTGAATTTATCCATGTGTTAAAACTTATCTCAGTCAATTCTGTTTTAAGCAGCTCAAGTGTCTTATTCCATAAATCAGTTATTTGATAACTCATAAAATCCTCCAACAAAGAAAAAATACACGGCAGTATTTAACATTTATTAACATATATTATTTAATAAGTGTTGTATGTTAAATTACTATAAATGTTTTAAATAAAGAGGAAAAAAAATAAATCATTATTCAGAAATAATGGATTTATCTTGTAAGCTTCTTATTTAAAATGGTTAAAAAATTAATGAATTATATAATTTGCAATAAACATTTTACATCCATTTTTTATATTGAAAATTATATACCTTGGTTCATAAGTTGTGAAAAGTTCATCTTTCATAGTAAAATGCAGACGTATTAACTGCATTTTAATGTAAAATATTTTTCGCAACTTATATAGATCATTTAATTTAAGTTTTGTTCAGTTTGCTTAAGTATAAATCAAAGATGCTTTATTGCTTGTCCATGTTATTTGAGAAAGCTCATTTTTTGTTATTTAGACTAACTTGCATAATCTAATTTAACATTTAGCTACACAGATCCAATGATTTCAGTTCATTTTCGATCAACCGGACTGCATATTTTTATATAAGTTCTCTTTAGCTTGTCCTCACTATGTGTTTCTTTAATTACTCAAGCAGTTGATTAATGCCTTTCTCAGCTAAAAAGCGCTCTTTATAAAAGAGGTCTACAGTCACCTGCCCATATTTAAACAGCAAAAAACACATCTTGAAGTTTAATTTATTTCCCAAGGAATGATTTATAAATAACTTCAGTATAAAATTATTGTTAAATTTTTTAAAAGCTATTATTAACACTCCTGAATTGAATTGTAAATTATCATTAGTAAAAAAGTATTTTTCAAGATTATTGACAATATGTGTATAATTATACACAGCAGCTAAAAAATTAGATTAATATCGTCAAGCATAATAAATATACCAGACTTTTGGTTATTATTCAATAAGATATCCACAAAAATTTTAAGTAATATTAACAATTATCCACAATTATTTTTGGATAATTATTTAAATTAGAATTAAAATACAAAATATTGTTATTAATTATGAAAATGATATCTATATTTAGTATTAATAAGCGAATAGTTGCAAATCTCATTTAAAACACTAAAAAATAGCTGCTTGACATATGTTTATCAGATAATATATAATTGGTTTGGTTTCTTTAAAAAAACAATTAATTTATATATAATTGTGTTGTTTCCTAGATGATAAAAATTAATATTTTTATAAAGGGATTACTGATTTAATGAAATGGAGGTGTAATAAAAATGTTAAGAACCTATCAACCTAAAAATAGACAAAGACAAAAGGAACATGGTTTTAGAAAAAGAATGCGTACTGCTAATGGAAGAAAAGTTTTAAGAAGACGCAGGTTAAAAGGTAGAAAAGATTTATCAGCTTAAGACCGCAAATTCTGTGGTCTTTTTGTTTAATATTTAATAATTTTTGATATAGTTAATTAATGTTGATTATTTAGACGAGGTAATTTTATAGTTTATGAATAGAACTGTTCCTCTTAAAAAAAATTATGAGTTTGCTAGAGTTTATAAAAAAGGACGATTTTATGTTGGTAAATATCTGACTTTATATGCTACTCCAAATAATTGCGGTAATAACAGGTTAGGTATTACAGTAAGTAAAAAAGTGGGAAAGAGTGTGAAGAGGAATAGGATAAGAAGGTTAGTTAAAGAAAATTACAGGTTGTTTGAAGAATGCGTCATGTGTAGTTATGATTTAGTTTTTGTTGTAAGAAGTTCTGATAATATGCCTGTTTTTTTTGATATTAAAAAGGAAATGAAATACTTATTTAGGAAATTAAATATATTTGACCAGGAGAAATGGGATTGTTTAAAAACTTATTAGTATATTTAATAAAGTTTTATCAAAAGAATATTTCGCCTTTAAAAAAACCTTGTTGTAGATTTTATCCTACATGTTCACAATACGCTATCGAATCTATAATTAAGCATGGCGTTTTTTTGGGGTTATATATGTCGGTCAAAAGGTTGATGAAATGTCACCCCTTTCATCCGGGAGGCTATGATCCTGTCAAGTGAGATAAGGAGTTATGTTAGTATATGTTTGATATTATCGCAAAACCAATGGGACAAATTTTGTACTTCATTTATGATAATTTAGCTTTTAAGTCATATGGTATAGCACTAATAATATTCACAATATTTGTTAAAGTTTTACTTCTCCCATTAATGATTAAGCAATACCATTCCATGGCTAAAATGCAGGAGTTAGGACCAAAGCTAAAGGAGTTGCAGGCAAAGTACAAAAATGATAAAGAAAAATTACAACAGGAAAGCTGGAAGCTATATCAGGAAAATAACTATAATCCTGCAAGCGGTTGTTTGCCTTTATTGATCCAGATGCCTATTTTACTTGCGTTGTGGCAGGTTATATCAAAGCCCCTTACTTATATGATTGGTATACATGACAAGATTGATCCATTGGCAAAAGTTTTAAAGGTATCAACAAAGGGATATACTGAAATCAATATTATAAGCAATTTCTCAACAAGTAAGGTAGGCAATATTTTATCTAGTAATGTTTCAAATATTATAGAACAGATGAAACACGGATTTACTTTTCTTGGAGTGAATCTGGGATGGATACCTTCAGCAGAATATAAAAGTCATATTGTTCTGCTTCTGATACCTATATTAGCGGCGGGTACAATATTTATTTCAACAAAAATGTCTACTGTAAATACGGCTCAGCAAATGGATAATCCTATGCAGAAATCAATGCTGCTTATGGGACCGATGATGACATTGATATTCTCATTCTCATTCCCTGCTGGTATGGGTCTTTATTGGATAGTTGGCGGAGTTTTTCAGATTTTTCAACAGATGTTTATTAATAAACTGATGGCAAAAAAGAAGGAGGTTCAGAACAAGTAAATGGCTTATAATTTGGAGAAGACTGCAAAAACAGTGCAGGAAGCGGTTGCTTTAGCATTAGAAGATCTAAAGCTCGATGAAGATAAAGTTGATGTTGAAATCCTTGATGAAGGAAATAAAGGGATATTTGGTTTTATTGGAAATAAGATGGCCAGAGTAAGAGTTACTGTTCGTGAGTCAAAAGGAGAAAAGGCCAAAAAGTTTTTGTTAGAGTTGTTTGAGAAAATGAAAGTTAATGCGGATATTGACTTATCTGAAAATGATGACAATATATTATTGAACATTAAGGGAAATGATATGGGGGTATTGATTGGAAGAAGAGGTGAGACTCTCGATTCAATTCAGTATTTGTCAAGTCTTGTTATAAATAAGGACAATGAGGATTATAAAAGAGTAGTTGTAGATATTGAAAATTACAGAATGAAAAGGGAAGAAACTCTAATAAATCTTGCAAACAGACTTGCTGATAGGGTAATGAAGTATAAAAAGAACGTTACATTAGAGCCTATGAATCCATATGAAAGAAGAGTTATACATTCAACACTCCAAAATAATAAATATGTAAAAACATTTAGTGTTGGAGATGAACCAAATAGAAAGGTAGTTATAACATTAAAATAAACATAATAATAATTAATAATTAAATTATATTTGATTAAAATATAGTTTATTATATTAGGCAGTATCAAAGAAACTTAGCAATTGGTCGTTTCAAAAACTTGATATAATGAGTTTTCATCATACAAAACTTGAACAAGGAATTTTTTGAAACGCCTTTAATAATGGTTAAAATGAATTAATATTATGTTTATATTTAGTTAAAATTTATATAGTTATTTTGAATTACAAGGCTCAGGAGAATAACTCTTGAGCCTTTATAGATAGTTAGATTAAGATTTACAATGAAGGAGACTTAAAATTATGGAAGATACTATAGCTGCCATATCAACGCCTCCAGGTACCGGCGGGATAGGAATTATAAGAATAAGCGGAGAGGATTCTTTTAGAATAACCTCAAAAATATTTAGGGGAGCTGTAGATTTTGATAAAATAAAATCTCACACGATTAATTATGGCAAAATAATAGATGCTGATAAAAAAGAGACAGTTGATGAGGTGCTTGTTTCAAAAATGAAAAAGCCTGCGTCTTTTACAAGGGAAGATGTAGTTGAGATAAATTGTCATGGTGGCATTATAATATTAAAAAAAATACTGGGACTCATTATTAAAGAAGGAGCTCGTATCGCCGAACCTGGAGAGTTTACTAAAAGGGCTTTTCTTAATGGAAGAATAGATTTATCACAGGCAGAAGCTGTTATTGATCTTATAAATTCGAAGACTGACGTAGGTTCTAAAGCGGCTATTGATCAATTGGAAGGAAAACTTTCAAAGAAACTTAAGGGAGTCAGGGAAAAGCTCATTGAACTCATTGCTCATATAGAAGTAACCGTTGACTATCCTGAACATGATATTGAGGAGATAACAGGAAATAAAGTTTATGAGGATTTAATACCTATAAAAGAAATGCTATTTGATATAATTATAGGATTTGATAAAGGAAGGATCATTAGAGAGGGCTTAAATATTGTTATTGTCGGCAGACCAAACGTAGGCAAATCCTCCCTTCTTAATGAACTTACCGGTAAAAGTAAAGCAATTGTCACGGATATTCCAGGAACCACGAGAGATATAATTGAAGAATATATAAATATAAACGGGATACCAGTTAAACTGGTTGATACAGCAGGTATAAGAGATACTGAGGATCCAGTAGAAAAAATCGGTGTGGAAAGAGCAAAGAAAGCAATTGATGGAGCAGACCTAATAATAATGATGACAGATGCCGCATCGGGAATAAATGATGAAGACATAAATATCTTTAACGATGTGAGAAATAAAAACATTATTGTATTGATAAATAAAATTGACGCTGCAAGTAGCGAAAAGATAATTAATATTGAGAATTGCTTTAAAGGTTTTAATGTAATAAAATTATCTTTGAAGGATGGGATTGGCATTGGACAAATAGAGGATGAAATTACAAACCTCTTTAATATAGGCAGTGTAGCTTTAAATGATGAAATACTGGTTACAAATGTAAGACATAAAAACATGATTGAGCTTGCCCATAAAAGAATAGAGAATGCTATGGCAGCTTATGAAAATGGAATGCCTCTCGATATGATAACTATTGATATAAAAGATGCGGCGGAGTATCTCGGACAGATTACTGGAGAATCAGTTTCAGAGGATGTTTTACATGAAATCTTTAAAAGATTTTGTATTGGAAAATAATTATTAATAAATAAAATAACTATATAAAAAGCAATTAATCTTTTACATTTGACTATCACAAAATAACGTTAAAGCGTTCGTTATTTTGTGATAGTCAAATATAAGATTAATAGTGCTTTTTATATATATAAGGTTATATATTTTGCAATATAAAAAATGGATGTAAAATGTTTATTGCAAAAAATATATATATCAATATCTTTAGAAGGGAATAAATTAATGGAATACGAGGCAGGTTACTATGATGTGGTAGTTGTAGGCGCGGGACATGCCGGGTGTGAAGCTGCTTTGGCTTCAGCAAGACTGGGATGTAAAACGGCTGTATTTGCAATAAATCTTGACAGTATTGCAAATATGCCCTGTAATCCGAGCATAGGAGGAACAGCTAAAGGTCATCTGGTTAGGGAAATTGACGCTCTTGGCGGAGAGATGGGAAAGAATACAGATAAGACATTTATACAATCAAAAGTCTTAAACTCTGCTAAAGGTCCCGCTGTATTTTCACTGCGCGCTCAGGTTGATAGAAGAAGATATCAGATAGAAATGAAGCATACCCTTGAAAAACAGGAGAATCTTGATATAAAGCAAGCTGAAATTATTGATATTTTATCTGAAACTGATGAGAATGGTTCTAAAAAAATATCAGGCGTCAAAACTCATACAGGAGCAATATACAGATGTAGGTCCATCGTTCTTACAACAGGAACTTATCTCAAAGCAAGGATAGTTATTGGAGATGTAAGTTATAGTGGAGGTCCTGATGGATTATTTCCTGCAAATAAGTTATCTGATAGTTTAAAAGAACTTGGAATTGAGTTGTTCAGGTTTAAGACAGGAACGCCCGCCCGCATAAACAGGAGGAGCGTAGATTTTTCAAAAATGAGTGAACAGTCTGGGGATGACAGGATTGTTCCTTTTTCCTTTGAGGTTGAAGAAATAAATATTGAACAGGTTTCATGCTGGCTTACCCACACAAGTGAAGAAACTCATAAAATTATAAAAGAAAACCTTCATAGGTCTCCCTTGTATTCAGGAGATATAAAGGGAGTTGGGCCAAGGTATTGTCCATCTATAGAAGATAAGGTTGTAAGGTTTGCGGATAAAGAAAGTCATCAGGTTTTTGTAGAGCCTATGGGATTGGAGACACAGGAAATGTACTTGCAGGGTATGTCCAGCAGTCTTCCTGAAGATGTTCAGATAAAGATGGTAAAATCATTGCCTGGGTTGGAAAATGTTTCGATAATGAGAAGCGCTTACGCCATTGAGTATGATTGTATAAATGCGACACAGCTTGATCTGACACTGGAATTCAGGGATATAAATGGATTGTACTCCGCAGGACAGATTAACGGCAGCTCAGGTTATGAGGAGGCGGCGGCTCAAGGATTGGTAGCGGGAATAAATGCGGCTTTAAAAATAAAAGAAAAAGAGTCGTTGATTCTCGATAGATCTGAAGGATATATTGGGGTTCTTGTGGATGATCTTGTAACTAAAGGAACAAAGGAACCTTACAGAATGATGACGTCAAGATCTGAATACCGTTTACTGTTGAGGCAGGACAACGCAGATCTAAGACTTACTCCTATAGGTTATCGTATTGGTCTTATAAGCGAAGAAAGATATAAGAGATTCGAAGAAAAAAGGGATAAGATACAAAGAGAAATAGAGAGAATTGAGAAAAAGGTAATTTCTCCAACTGAAAAAGTGAACGCTTTTCTTGAAAAAATGAATAGCACTCCAATTAAAAGCGGAGTAAAGCTTGGAGATCTCTTGAGAAGACCAGAATTAAATTATGAAGCGCTTTTGGAAATTGAGGAGAGGGAAGAATTAAGCTTTCCCATTAAGGAACAGGTTGAAATATCTATAAAGTATGATGGATATATAAAAAGGCAGCTTATGCAGGTTGAGCAGTTTAAAAGGCTGGAAAAAAGGAAACTTGATAAGGAAATTAATTATTTAGGAATAGATGGATTAAGAATTGAGGCTCGACAAAAGTTGAATCAGATTAAACCTGATTCAATTGGACAAGCATCAAGGATAACGGGAGTTTCTCCCGCGGATATATCGGTTTTGTTAATTTATCTAGAACAATTAAAAAGAGATAAGAGGATCAAAGATAAAGATGAATAATATAAACATTGAAGACCTACTAAATGAAGGACTGAATGAATTTTCTGTTTCTTTAGAGAAGGACCAGATAAATGAATTTATAAAATATAAGGATATATTGAAGGAATGGAATGAAAAAATAAATATAACCGCAATAGAAGATGACAAGGAAATAATAGTAAAGCATTTTATTGATTCTTTAAGCATTATTCCATATATGGAAAATAAGAATTTAAGGCTTATTGATATTGGAACAGGAGGAGGATTTCCTGGAATCCCTCTGAAAATTGCTTACAAAAACTTAGATATTACACTGCTTGACTCTCTTGATAAGAGGATAAAATTTTTAAGTACAGTAATTAATGAATTAGGGCTTAAGAATATAAGAGCATGTCATAGTAGAGCAGAGGACTTTGGTTTGGCTGCGGATAACCGGGAGAAATATGATATTGCTACGGCAAGAGCTGTTGCAAACCTACCTGTGCTATTGGAATATTGCCTTCCTTTTGTGAAAGTTGGAGGAATTTTTATTGCAATGAAAGGAAGCAGCATAGAAGAGATTGATACATCAAAAAAGGCATTGGAAGTGTTAGGCGGAAAAATAGAGAAAGTTGATACAATAAATTTACCAATGTCTGATGCGGTAAGAAATATAATAGTAGTGAGAAAAGTTAATAAGACTCCTGCAAAATATCCTCGAAAAGCAGGTAAACCATCTAAAGAACCTATTCTCTAAAAATGAACTGTAAAGTTATTTAGGTAGTATCAAAAAACTTAGCAACTGGGCGTTTCAAAAACTTGATATAACGAGTTTTCATCATACAAAACTTGAACAAGGAATTTTTTGAAACGCCCTAAATAAAAGTTATATAAAAAAGTTTACGACACATGATGACAAATAAACTGAAAAATCCATCAAATAAATCTTTGATTAACTTGTTTTGGTTCGTAAAATGTTGCAATATAAGGCATTTAGACGAACGATTATGATTATTAAAAAGAGGAATTAAAAAAAAGTAAGAGAATATATCCTTTGTATTATAATACCAATTAACAAAAGAGAATGATCTGGTAGATATAAACATACTAGGGCAAAAATATACAAAGGATGGTGTGGATTATGTTAGAAAATAGGTTTCAGGAAGCTAGAAATTTGAGAAAAGAAGATGTTAAGAACATCACATATGTTAAGATTGATAGTATTAGGCCAAACCCTTATCAACCAAGAAAGCAGTTCAATATATCTGCTCTTGAAGAACTATGTGA
Source organism: Bacillota bacterium (assembly GCA_030705945.1). Classification (GTDB taxonomy): domain Bacteria; phylum Bacillota; class Clostridia; order Acetivibrionales; family DSM-2933; genus Pseudobacteroides. The sequence goes on along the minus strand of JAUZPS010000041.1, from coordinate 4,504 downwards.
ATCAATTAAACAATATGGAGTTATTCAGCCGATTAATGTTAGAAAAATTTCTAACTGCACGTATGAGCTAGTAGCAGGTGAGAGAAGATTAAGGGCTGCAACAATGGCGGGTCTCATAGAGATTCCTGCTATTATTGTAAATATTGATGACAATGATTCGGCAGTAATTGCTTTAATAGAAAACTTACAGAGAGAAGACTTAAGTTATATGGAGGAAGCGGAAGGATATAATAATCTTATAAAGGATCATGGATTTACCCAGGATGAATTGGCGCAAAAGATTGGTAAAAGCCAGTCTACAATAGCAAATAAAATAAGGTTATTAAAGCTTGCCCCTCTTGTCAAAAAGATATTATCGGACAATGGACTCACAGAACGACATGCCCGGGCTTTACTTAAACTACATGATGAACAGCTTCAGATGAAGGTTTTGAAGCATGTTTGTGAAAAAGGAATGAATGTTAAAAAAACGGAAGAGCTTGTGGATCGAGCGATAGAGAGATATACTAAAAAGCCAAACGAGGCTAAGGAAGCAGTTCATGAAAAGAAATTTACAAAAGCGATAAGGGATATACGAATATTTGTAAATACTATAAAGCAAGCTATAGAGCTGATGAAGAAATCGGGAGTTAATGCAAAAGCAGCGCAACTAGATAGAGGCGAGTACCTAGAATTTGTAATAAGAATCCCGAAAAATGGGAATACTTAAAATTAGTTGACTTAAGTAATGGGGGGGACAGATGATTCTGTTCCCTTTAATATTATAAGAAAGTATACAATAATAAATTTTTGAAACGCCCTGACACAACTTACGAATGGAGGAATATTATAAGAATAATATATAATGATATGCGTAAAGAAAATAAGATTTTATAATAAAATAATTTAAAATAAAATTAAAAAAACTAAAAAAGATTAAAAAAAGTGGACAGTTATTAAAAACTTTATTAAAATTAGGTAGTGGCGTAAATTTTATTAAAAAATCAATTGACTTTATAAATCTTCCTAATAATTAATTTTATAATTGTCAAGTGATTGAAAGATAAAAGTGGAGCTATTTTGTATTATTTATTTAATCGAAAAGCTATCTGTTACAAATCAAGGAATAAGTAAAATAAACTTCTATTAATAATTTGCTTGGGTGTTAAATTAAATTCTTTTTAACATACAATTAAATGGCTAGTGGTATTAAACTCATTCTTATATTAAAATCTTTTGCAATTTTGATGAATAAAATGTAATATTAATAGTGTTTTAATTAATTAAAGTAAATTTTTACTGATTCCTTTACTAGTTACTTAAGAAAAGAGGTAAATTTAATGTCAGATTCAAACGAAATAAAAGAACAAAGGATCATACCGGTTGATATAGAATCTGAAATGAAAAAATCATTCATAGACTATGCTATGAGTGTTATAGCAGACCGTGCTCTTCCTGATGTCAGAGATGGTCTCAAACCTGTGCACAGAAGAATTTTATATGCAATGTCGCAGCTTGGTTTTACTCCGGACAAGCCTCACAGAAAATGCGCAACTACAGTTGGGGAAGTTTTAGGTAAATACCATCCCCATGGAGATGTTGCAGTATACGAAAGTATGGTGCGTATGGCTCAGGATTTCTCGTTGAGATATATGCTTGTTGACGGGCATGGTAACTTCGGGTCTGTTGATGGAGACTCACCCGCAGCGATGAGATATACAGAAGCTAGACTTCACAAAATAGCAATGGAAATGTTAAGTGATATAAATAAAGATACTGTTGATTTTAAGCCAAACTTTGACGAACATGAAATGGAACCCGTTGTATTGCCTTCAAGGTTTCCTAATCTGCTTGTAAATGGTTCATCGGGAATAGCAGTTGGAATGGCTACTAATATTCCACCGCATAACTTAGGAGAAGTTATTGAAGGTATAGTTAAAATTATTGATGAACCTGAAATAACTATTGATGAATTAAATAAAATTATAAAAGGACCAGATTTCCCTACATCTGGTATTATTATAGGAAGACAGGGGATCAGGGACGCTTACAGAACAGGTAAAGGCAGAATTATTGTAAGAGCTCAGGCTGCTATTGAGCAGATGTCTAATAATAAACAACGGATAGTTGTAACTGAATTACCTTATCAGGTTAATAAGGCCAGACTTGTTGAGAAAATTGCAGAACTTGTAAAGGACAAAAGAATAGAAGGAATTGCTGATCTCAGGGACGAGTCCGACAGAGAAGGTATGAGGGTAGTTATTGAGCTTAAAAGGGACGCAAACTCAAATGTTGTGTTAAATCAGCTTTATAAAAATACTCAACTTCAGGAGACATTCAGCGTAAACATGCTTGCATTGGTTCAGACTGAAGACAAGAAATTTGAACCGCGTATTTTAAATCTTAGACAAGCGATTGATCATTATATAAATCATCAGAAGGATGTTATAACAAGAAGAACAAAATTTGAGCTTGATAAAGCGGAAGCAAGAGCCCATATACTAGAAGGTTTAAAGATAGCGTTAGATAATCTTGATGAGGTTATAAATATAATCAGAAGTTCAAAAACCGAACCTATGGCGAAGCAAGGGTTGATGGACAGGTTTAACTTAAGTGAAAGACAGTCACAGGCAATTGTTGATATGAGACTTGGAAGGCTTACCGGTTTGGAAAGAGAAAAACTGGAGAGCGAATATAGAGAGCTTCTTGAAAGAATTAAGTATCTTAAGGATGTTCTTGCAAACGAATACCTTGTTCTTAAAATAATAAAAGATGAACTCGCGGTTATTAAAGAAAAATACGCTGATGAAAGAAGAACTAAGATTACGATAGATGAGAGTGAAATTGATATTGAAGATCTGATTCAGGAAGAAGAAAATGTAATCACATTAACTCACTTTGGATACATTAAGAGACAGCTTACGGATACATACAAGAGCCAAAGAAGAGGTGGTAAGGGAATTATCGGTCTTAGCACAAGGGAAGAGGATTTTGTTGAGAACTTGTTTACAACATCCACACACCATTTTATTCTCTTTTTCACCAACAAAGGAAGGGTATTCAGGCTTAAGGCCTATGAAATACCGGAGTCAGGCAGACATGCAAAGGGAACAGCTATTGTTAACCTGCTTCAACTTGATCAGGATGAAAAGGTGGCAACAGTTATACCGTTAGCAGAGTACAAAGAAGGTAATTATCTTGTAATGGCGACAAAGAACGGCCTTGTTAAGAAGACTGATATAATGGAATATGGCAGTATTCGTAAAGGCGGTTTGGCTGCGGTTGCTCTGAAGGATAATGATGAACTTATAGACGTTAAGCTTACTGATGGTAACCAGGATATTATGCTTGCAACATTCAAAGGAATGTCCATAAGGTTTAAAGAAAGTAATGTAAGGTCTGTTGGACGTGTTTCCCAAGGTGTTAAAGGAATCGTCCTTGAAGAAGATGATTATGTTATAGGCATGGAAGTATGCAGCGAAAACTTGTGCCTCCTTGTTGTTACAGAAAATGGCTTTGGTAAGAGAAGTGAACTGGACGAATATAAAGTTCAGACAAGGGGAGGAAAAGGAGTACTGACCTACAGAGTTACACCTAAGACAGGTAACCTTGCGGGGGTTAAGCTGGTTAATGAGAATGACGATGTTATGTTGATCAGTTCCGACGGCACAATAATAAGATTGAATGTAAGTGAAATCAGCATTTTAGGAAGAGCTACCCAGGGAGTGACACTTATGAGAACGAGCGAGGGCATTAAGGTTGTTTGTGTTGCAAGGATTGTAAAAGAGGATGAAAGTGAAACGGAGATAGAAAACGACGAGGTTTTAGATGATAATTCTCAAGGATCTGAAGATTCGGATAATGACGTTTCACTAAATGATAATAAAAATGAAGAATAATTAATAATTATTTATATAAAAAGCAATTAATCTTTTACATTTGCCTATCACAAAATAACGTTAAAGCGTTCGTTATTTTGCTCCGTCAAATGTAAGATTAATAGTGCTTTTTATATAGGATGAATGGCAATAAACCATAAACAAGTCACTGTAAATTAGTTTTATTAAGTAACTCAACTTTCCCACTTCAAATTAAGCAGTCATAAAAACTGCCACTAATTCAACTATATTTGGATATAGATTTGATAGGCGTAACGTTATGATAATATGGCTGCAAGAATATTAATGATGTGGGAAAGTTGAGTAAGTAAGGTGAATATCTGAAGAAGGGCTTTTGCAGGTTGCTTTAGCAAGTAATAAAGCATAGCGGATGAACCCAGTCAGATTGAACTGATATAAAACTTTACAGTGACTTATCCTTTTTAGGGAAAAAAATTTAATGGATTAATGTTTTATATATAAAATTTGAATTATAGCTAAATAAGTTACGAAAAAGATTTTACATTAAAAATGCAGTTAATACGTCTGCATTTTACTATCAAAGCTGAACTTTTCGCAACTTATGAATCAAGGTATATATTTTGCAATATAAAAAAGTATGTAAAATGTTTATTGCAAAATATATA
>JAUZPS010000409.1 GCA_030705945.1 Bacillota bacterium | reverse complement strand
TATTTTAAACAGAATGCCTGTAGCTAAGTCAGATTCTATAGCCAGCTTTGCTAAAAAGGTGGAATAGGGATAACCAATTGCAGACGTATTAACAGCATTTTTTAATGTAAAATCTTTTTCGTAACTTATATAGACAGACTGCTTCTTGCATTGGAGAGCGGTTTGTTTTTACGTTATATATAAAAAGCAATTAATCTTTTTCGTTTTTCAATAATTCTCCATTCACAAATAGGGGGGATAGCTAATTTAGAGTATTTTAGCGAATGATTTAGAATGTCCCATAAAATCTAATAATATTCGGTTTTAAGACTTATAATGCTATTTTACTCCATATATTTCAGGTTTCGATATTGTTGCGATTATGGTAAACTCATTTATGGAGTGTAATTATTTTTAATAATTAAAAGGACGGGGGATAAACGTTTGGGATAAAGCTTTAAAACTACATACAACATATTTTTATAATTCCAATCAACTAACCTCGTAAACTACCGTAAGAGGGAGGTCATACATATGTCACATAAGAGGAAGCGGTTTATATTCTGCATTATACCAGCTTTACTTATCTCTTTGTCTGTACAAACAACCTTTGCCTACCCCAATACGACCCTAAAAAGTGGAGTAAGCGGAAATTCGGTTTTAAAGCTGCAGAAGGACTTAAAAAATCTGGGTTTTATAAGTTTTAAACCAACGGGATACTTTGGAAGTCTTACCCAGCAGGGGGTTAAACGATTTCAGAAACGTTATGGCTTAGCGTCCGATGGTATTGCAGGAAGCATAACCCTGACTAAAATTGACAAAATTCTTGGCAGAACTACAACTCAATCAAGGGGAAGTACTGACCGGAAAAGTCAGATTAATCCAATTAATGTGAAAAAACAATGGATACCTGGATTACCACAGGATCCTTATAATAAAGGAATAGGAAAGTATGAAGGCGTTGTATTTCACTATACAAATAACTTAAACGATAATGCTCAAAAAGAAGCGACTTATGAAAAAAATAACTGGAATGAGGCTTTTGTGCATGAATTTATTGACCCCGGACAATGCATTCAGGTGGCAAACCCGGATTATCAGGCGTGGGGAGCAGGAGAATACGGTAATCATAGATTTATACATATTGAATTGTGCGACGCGAGTAATCAAAGTGATTTTAATACTTCTTATAATATGGTAACACAAAGAATTGCTGAATATCTTTACAAACGGAAATTAGGGGTTACACCTGCAAAACCTGACGGTTCAGGAACACTATGGAGCCATGCGGATGTTTCAAATTATCTTGGCGGAACTGATCATAAGGACCCTATCGCGTATCTGGCAAAATGGGGGAAAACCTGGCAGGATGTTATCAATTCTGTTACGAAATATTATAATATACTTAAAGAACAGGATAATAACAACTGAATGTATATAAAAAGCACTATTAATCTTACATTTGACGGAGCAAAATAACGAACGCTTTAACGTTATTTTGTGATAGGCAAATGTAAAAGATTAATTGCTTTTTATGAATAAATAAAATTGGCAGGTCAATCAAGAAAATTTATCTTGTAATGACCTGCCATTTTCATAGAAATTTTTATATCATGATTTCAAAAGCATTTATTACAAAAGCTCGAATAGCGAATAAACCATCTTAGCAACTTCCGCTCTTGTTGTAAAACCTTTAGGGTCAAACAGGTTTTTGGGTTTACCTGACATAATGCCTTTACCGACAATAAACTCAACATATTTGGACGCATACCCTGAAATGGAGGCTTTGTCATTAAAGCTTAATTTTGTTGAATCATTTAATGTAGAACCATTCAGATAAGTTATTGCCTTAGAAAGCATAACCGCGGCATCTTCCCTTGAGATTTTTTCGTTAGGCTTAAAATAACCTTGCCAACCGCTTATTATCTTTGCATCAGCAGCTGAGATCACAGCTTTGTAATACCAGTCTTTTTCTTTTACATCCTTGAATTTTGTTTTTGAATTAGTTGTATCAAGCTTTAATAGCCTTGCTAAAATTGCCGTAAATTCTGCCCTGGTTATTTGGGATTCCGGCTTATATGTACCGTTATTATAACCACTTATAATTCCTTTGGAAGACATTGCTTCGATATATTTCTGAGCCCAGTTGTCTTTCTTGACATCGGTATATTTGGTTGTATTATCAATAACTGAGACTGGGGCTATGGTTTTTGTTTTAACAACTACCGCTTTCTTGCTAATATCATATTTAGCCGCAAGGTTCTCGGTTACTCCTCCTGAGCCAAAACTATAAACAGTAATACAGTCATTTTTGTCCGGATTGACGCTGGTGTAAGGCAGCTCGAGATTTATCGGATTTTTAACAGATGCTATTCTAGTTTTGGTCTTATCCTTCTTTTCAATATCGATTGCCATATTTATGAGCTGGGATGATCCGATTATGCTCTTTTGCTCTTTGGTAAGAGTGGAAGTAGTTATTTTACCAAAACTGAATGATACATAATTAATGTCCTTGGACAAAAATTCGCTTACTTTAAAATTAATTGAGGCAAAAGGAGTAATTAATCTGATCTCGTTTGTTCCTTTTTCATTTAAGCCATCTATTAAGCTTTCAGGAATATTTATTACGCAGTTGTCAGTATTAATTTCTTTGGATAAGTCTAACTCGTAAATCCCATTTTTTATAAGCTTTATTGCGATTTCAATCGGGGTTTTTACGTCAACAGTTGTCTTATTCTTGTCAGCTGAAATCAGCAGATCATTTTGAGGAACAGCTGGAACTTTTGTTGCATTAGCTGGTTCTTCAACTATAGTTGATGTTGGAGTAACTGTTGGTGTAGGTGTTGCTGTGGGTGATACTGAAGCAGACGGAACAGTTCCTCCAACTTGATAATTTGATTGTGATGAGCCAGATGAAGTCGCGGTTGGTGTAACTGTGTTGCTTTGCGTAGGAGATTGCGTTGTATTAAGATTATCTGTTGCAGCAGGCGTTGTTGTAGTTGTTGCCGTTTGTGTTGCAGTAGCCGTGGTCATACCTGTCGGTATATTAACAGTAGGAGATATAGTAGCTTCTTCATGGGAAGATGGCGTTGGCGCAGGCGTTGATGTTGCAGACGAAGTTGAACTTGGCTCCAAAGTTTGAGTTGAAACTGGGGTTGCCGTAGCTTTAGTCGGTGTCGCAGTGATTGTTGATGTATCTATAACTGGTGTTTCTGTTTCAGTTATTTCTGTAGCCAAAGTTGGAGCTACAGTTGAAGTTGGAGTTATAGACGAACTTGGAGTTATATCCACAGTTGGAGTTATAGACGAAGTTGGAGTTATAGATGAAGTTGGTGTTACGGTTGATTCAAACGTTGGAGAAACTTGTGTGGCAGTAACGCTGGCGCTGCTTGTCGCATCAGCAGTTGGAGTAACCGTTGGTGAAGCTTGTGGCGTTTCAGATGCTACGGGTGTAACATAAGGAGTTTGTGTTTCAGTAGGATTAGGAGTTTCCGTGTAATTTCCTCTCTTTACAACTATGCCTGTAATTGCAATGGCATTATAGTTGTCAGGCTCCGCTCCTTTTACCACTGCTTTTATAATGTAATATCCAGGTTGCTCTATGCTTAACATTCCATCAGTGACAAAAGTCTTATGACCGTCATTGTCATAATAGCTAAAATCACAAGTAGGTTTGTTGAATCCACTTAAATATGTACCATCATCAAGTTTAAAATCTATGAGTTCATTTAGATTGATTTTTCCTGCTATATCAATTGCAGTTGGCGAATCATACTTAAAGTATAGCTGTTTTGAAGGGTAAGTAAATATATTAGTATTATTACCATTATTATATGTGTTTATAAAGTTGCCCTTTAAATAATAAGTACAGTTTCTGTTTAGCGCGTCATTTTTTATGGATTCAGGTATAAAAGTTATATTATTGTAGGCAAGACCAATATAGTGAAGATTCGAGCTGGCGAAATAAATATCATCAGGCAATTTATCAATGTTGTTATTATCCAGCCACAAGTTAAAAAGATTAATGTCTTTTGAAACATCGGGTATCTTGCTCAAGGAGCATCCAGACATGTCAAGGGTGGATAATTTATAAAGCTTTCCGATTCCATCAATTCCATCAGGAACCGAGGTTATTCCTTTATTGTGGCCTAAATATAAATATATCATTGAAGGGAAGTCTAGAACTTCTTTTGGGAACTCCTCAAATCCATCATTAGTAACGTCAAGAAAGTATAATTTTGAAAGCCTGTTTATTTCAGATGGTAATCGTTTAATATTATTATATCTTATATTTAAGCACGAAAGGTTATTCAAATCCAATAATCCTTGAGGAAATGAGCTAAACCCGCATTCACTAAGATTTAATGATCGTAACATATTAAGGTTTCCAAGGCCTTTTTCATTAGGTATATCTTTTATGTTATTTCTACTCATATCAAGTTCGGTTAATCCCTTTAGTTTGGTAATCTGATCAGGGAATTCCTCGAACGCGCAATTGCTTAAATATAAACTATTTAAGACTGGAAATGATGTCTCAAAATATGAAGGCAATTTATCAATATTATTGTAGGAAAGATTCATTGTTTTAAGATCTTTTAATGAAGATATTCCCTTCGGCAAATCGAAAAGTCCATTATCTGATAGATTTAAATCTTCCAACCCGGCAAAGTTACTATAATCTATCATGTTTGCGATGTTAAGACCGCTGTTGGAGTCTAAAACCTTGTTAAGGGAAAGACT
>JAUZPS010000408.1 GCA_030705945.1 Bacillota bacterium | reverse complement strand
GACAAATTCAGACAGGGTTACGATCGGAAAACCTATTGCCAACACGCAGTTATTTATAATAGATGAAAACAACTCCTTTGTAAAAGATGGAGAAATAGGCGAGTTGTGCATTGCAGGCGACGGATTGGCAAGAGGATACTTGAACGACCCGGAAAAAACTTCTGAAAAGTTTATAAAGCATCCTCATAACAGTCAGGTCTTAATTTATAAAACCGGTGATTTAGTTAAATGTTTACCTGATGGAGAGTTGGAAATTATGGGAAGGAATGATTCACAGGTCAAAATCAGAGGTTACCGGATAGAATTAAAAGAAATCGAAGAGATACTTGTTAAATACGAGAATATAACAGGCTGCGCTGTCATGGCAATGGATGATAGCAAAGGGCATAAATTCATCGTCGCCTATTATACCTCAAATAATGAAGTTCCAGTATCCGCATTGAGAGAGCATTTGGCGTTATATTTGCCGTTATATATGATACCTTCCGGTTTTGTCCATATGGAGAGCTTTCCTCTTACGCCAAACGGTAAATTGGACAGGAAAGCGCTACCGCGTCCGGAAATAACCGTAGAAAATAATAAAGCTCTCCCAGCTGGTACCTTAGTAGAGAAACAAATATTAAAAATATGGATGGAGCTGCTTCCGGCAGTAAATATCGGAATGAATGACAACTTTTTTGAAATAGGCGGAAACTCCTTTCAGATTGTTATGATGAGTAACATGATAAATGAGATATACCCGGATCTTATTGAGGTGGCTGACATATTTGCCAATCCGACTATTAATCAACTTTCTGCTTTTTTAGAAGAGCGAAAAAACAAGACTTATATGGACATGGAATTTGAACTTCCATCAATAAAGTTTCCGGAACATTTTTTACAGGATGCTTTTGAAGACAGCGCGGTTTTATGTCTTAGTATCGATAACAGTATATTGGAACATGTTGATTTTATTGCTTCTAGCTATGGAATTTCTATCGAGGCTGTATTTATATCAATTTTCCTATTCCTTATTTCTGAAATAACTGAACAAAAAGTACTTTGCGCTTCGGCATTATTAGAAAACGAAGATAAAATATCGAATATAACGGTTGATTTTTCCGGAGTCGAGGACTTAGCTGAAGTTTTAATACAGGTTAAAAACATATACGAAAACCTTTCGGATACAAAATGCTATCCGCTGGAAATAGTGGGAAGCATTATCCCGGATAATCATAAAAAAACCGGTTCTGTTTTATTGGCCATAAGAGACATTGACACACATGGTCTTACAAACGTATTTGATATAATTTTTAAAATCAATAGAGAAAGCGATAGTATGAGTTTCTTGCTTGAATTTAACGCGTCAACATATAAACAATCTAAAATGAAGGAGCTCTTAAATAACTATCTGGAATTGATTCAAATGCTATTGGGTAACGCTGAAAATTAATATAAGTATAAATTTGAAACTGAATCTGACAAAAAAGTTCTTTATGCAAAGGTGAACATTCATATGAATAAGAATTTATTAAATGTTAAAAATTTAAGTTTTTCAAATCAGAATAATGATTCTTTAGGCGCTATTACTCAAATAGCAAAGAAGGATATAGCGATAATAGGTATTTGCGGTCAGTTTGGAAATGCTGTCGATCATAAAGAATTTTGGAATTCCATTAGATCTGGCAAAGACCTTATAAGGGAATTCCCTGAAAGCAGAAAGAAACATATCGATCAATATTACAGCAATAAAGGCGCTAAAGACGAGCATCAAAAAGAATATTTTATTGGAGCTTATCTTGATAATATTGATGAATTTGATTATAGTCATTTCTCTCTTTCTCCAAAGGAAGCAGATCTGATGGATCCTCATCAACGATTGTTTTTGCAGACTGCTTGGAAAGCTATAGAGGACGCGGGTTATGGAGGAAATAAAATTAAAGGCTCAAAAACCGGAATATTTGTTGGTTATAGCGCTGATTTTGGCGAAGATTACAGAGAGATCATAAGGACAAATGATCCGGATTCACTTGAGCTTTCTGTTGTTCCCAATTTAAGAAGCATAATAGCAAGCAGGATCGCGTATGTTCTGGATTTAACTGGTCCATCGCTGGTTGTGGATACCGCTTGTTCTTCATCTCTTATGGCAGTACATCTCGCATGCAAATCAATACGGCAAAATGAATGTGAAATGGCTATCGCCGGCAGTATAAGGTTATTATTAATGCCAACTAAAAAGGATAAGGAATACCGCATAGGTCTTGAGAAGATTCTTGGAGTAGAATCGGATTCCGGACGCGCGCGTACTTTTGATGAAACATCGGATGGGACAGGTCTTGGAGAAGGCATGGGCGCTCTTATTCTTAAGCCGTTGAGCAAGGCTATAGAAGATAAGGATTATATTTATGCGGTGATAAAAGGCTCCGCCGCAAACCAGGATGGAAATTCAGTGGGAATCACCGCGCCGAATTCTGAGGCTCAGGCAAAAGTTATAATACAAGCGTGGAAGGATGCAGGGATAAACCCTGAAACAGTGTCTTACATTGAGGCGCATGGCACAGGAACCAATTTAGGAGATCCAATTGAAATTAATGGATTGCAAAGGGCATTCAGAAAATTTACAAATAAAAAGCAATTCTGTGGAATTGGTTCATTAAAGACAAATATAGGTCATCTTGATAACGCGTCGGGAATCGCAAGCATGATAAAAGTTTCAATGTCTTTAGTTAATCGCGAGATTGCGCCAAGTTTGAATTTTAATTATCCAAATAAGAAAATAAATTTTGTCGGTTCTCCAATATATGTTAATGATAGTCTTAGAGAGTGGCAAGTATCGGGTCATCCAAGACGTTGCGGTGTAAGCGCTTTTGGATTAAGCGGAACTAATTGCCATATTATATTGGAAGAAGCGCCGGAAATTCAAGATAGAAAATCTCCTCAAACAACTGAGGATAGAATTATGACAATTTCAGCGTCAAGCGCTGAAGCTTTGGTTTTATTAATTGCTGAATACAGAAAGTTTTTAACCTCAAATCCTGATATAGATATGGAAGCGTTATGTTATACGGCTGCAACGGGCAGGGGTCATTATGCTTATAGGATTTCATTGATTGTTTCGGATCAGAGAGACTTACTTAAAAGATTAGAACTGATAAAAAACATTGATGACTTAATGAGCTGCAAGGAGCTTTATTATAAGGAGCATCGCGTTGTATCAACTTCTGATCTTGTATTGTCAGAAATTGAGATTACTGAAGACCACAAGAGCTCATTAACATTAGATGCTCAGAATATTATACAGGAAACTGACTGGAATAATATAGACAGATATGAAGTATTAGATAAAATATGCAGGTTGTATATAAATGGAGCTTCCATTGACTGGGAAGAATATTATACCAAACAGGGAAAAAAGATAAATAAAATACCAATTCCAACATATCAGTTTTCAAAAAAGCGCTGCTGGGTTAAAACTGTGAGAAGAGCATCCAGACAGTTAACAGCAAATAAAAAAGAAATTGAAAGACCATTAGTTGATAGAATGCTAATCAACTTGAACGATTTTAGCGTTTATGAAACAGTATTTAATGTTGAAAAAGACTGGGTTTTAAATGAACATAAAATACTGGGTCAATATCTGGTTCCAGGAACAACTTATATAGAGATGATCAGAGAAATTATTGACAATTCTTATAATTATAATAAGTTTCAATTATCTGGCGTTACTTTTATGAGTCCAATGATAGTCGCGCATGGTGAGAACAGGGAAGTCAACACTATTTTACGAAAGAACAATAATTTGATTGAGTTTACAGTATCAAGCAGGAGTTCGTTAAGTGAAGCTTCAACTATTCATGCGGTTGGGAATATTAATTTTTCTTCTCCGGTCATTGAAGGCGGCTCGATAAGTATTAATGAATTAAAGGGCAGGATGATTGAAGAAAATATAAATACTATAATACAGGAAGAAAGCGATCGAACTGATATTGAGGTTGGAGGCAGATGGGATTGCGCTCGAAGGATTTTTAAAGGCGATAATGAATATTTAGCTTTTATTGAACTTCCTTCAGTATATGAGAAGGATCTTGATAGCTTCATAATTCATCCTTCACTGATGGATTGCGGCGTCAATGTATTAAATACTATTATTAGCTCAGAGCTTTATCTTCCTTTTACATACAAAAATATAAAATATTATAACCCTTTACAAAAAAGCTTCTGGTGTTATTTGAAGCGCAGTCAAAAGGGAAGCGCAGAGACAATAAGCTTTGATATAAAGTTTATAAGCAATGATGAAAAACTTTTAATGGATATAGAAGAATATACTATTAAGAAGGTAAACACTATGGATTTTAATTCTGAAAAATCAGATGATGACAATTATTTTAAGTTGGAATGGAAAGAATCTACAATAGAAAAAAAAGCATCATTCCCATCGAAAGGGTCAGTTTTATTCTTTAAAGGTCAGAATAGCATTGCTAACGAAATTGCGGCTAGACTAAAAAAAGAAGGTTGCAGGATAATAGAGGTCAGAGAAGGCGGAGCGTTTGAAAAAGTAGATGACGACAGATATACAATTGGCGCAAGCTGTGATGACCTTGAAAGTTTATTAGAACATATCAACGAAAATACATTTAATTATATTGTTCATTCTTACGCATTATCGCAAAGTGATGAAAACATATCACTGGAGCTTTTGAACACAGAGTTTAATAGCAGCTTATTAAGCCTGTTTAATCTAACTAAAGTTTT
>JAUZPS010000407.1 GCA_030705945.1 Bacillota bacterium | reverse complement strand
AGTTTTTTGATAATATTTATTTGAGTTGTTATCGTTGGACTTTGTAGAGTGTATTTTCTTTCTTCTTTATCCGAAATAATCAGAATGAAAGCATCTATTTATTATAAAATTTACTTCACTAACACATCTTGGTTTCTAGTCACTTTACATCTGGGATTTTTTATAAAATCCACTGATAATTTAATAATGATGGCAAGTAACCCAAGCGATTCTATCTTTAGAACAAATAAAATATGTTTCAATACTCTTTGATATTCTTCTTTATTTAATTCGTTTCTTATCAATTCAGGAATATATCCAGTCAAACTTGATAACCATAACACAATTGGCAAAAATATAAATCGAGGAGAGTAATAAACAAACACTATACTAATGACATCAGCAGCAAAAAAATACCGTTCATGCATTTTAGGCAAAAAGTAAGGCAGAATTAGAACCGATAACATAGATAAATTAATTATTACTTCGTTATCGATTTCTATTTTATTTCTATAAAAAAAGTAAAATAAAATACCTGTTATTATAAATGTAAATATTATTCCCGGTACATAAAATAAGTCAAAATAGTTGTTTGATATCATCTGATAAATATTTGGAGCATTTAGAGTAAGCTTATTGTATGAATCGGCTTGCTTAAGATAAATTAGCATCAGATCATCAAAAGGCCTTCCTGCTAAGTAACATGGAATAATTGAAATAACATATATTATTGGGATAATGAAAAAGTATAAAATTTTAACTTTCTTTTTTATCAATAATATAAAAAATATCGGGAAAAGAAAAAGCGCCTGCAATTTAAAAGAAAATGCAATGCCATAGCACAAAAATGCCAGTTCATTTTTATCAGTCATTAAAGAATAAATAGTTAGAAGTAGAAACGACGTGAAAATAATATCACACTGTCCCCATAAAGAACTGTTTACAAACACTGTCGGCGCAACCAATACAGTCATAAAAGCATATACAGGTATAATTGAGTTTCTATATTTTAATTTTACGATAAAAAATACCGCCAATGCGGCAACGAAATCAAATACTATCGATATTAATTTAATTGCTATTATTTTAGGAATAGGGATATAAGTAATTAGAGCAAGAACGTATAAGTATAATGGCGAATAATTAGAAAATCTCATATTAAAAGCCTTAACCCCACCATGACGTTTTATATAATCATACCAGCGTATGAGAAATGAATTCATATCGTTACTTTTATAGGGAATCAAAAATAACCTTATTAGAATCGAACTCGCCAGCATCAGTAAAATAATTATAAGGTGTATATTCCTTGTCTTTTTTATAAACGTAATAAAACTTTTTATTTTATTTGAAATAATCATCACACGCCTCACCTTGTTTTAGTAATTAGTACATATGGCTTATCTATATATATCCATTAAAACTCGTTCTCATGCTTTTTGCTTTTGGCTCAATATATATTTATCAATCTTTTCACTTAGGTTCCATCCATTGTTGGCGACATTATTTGCGAGAAGCGCTAATCATATACCATTAGAAATATTTTAAATAACCAAATGTATAGTTTTATATCAGTTAAATTCGAAAAGCTGTTCAGCTCAACTAGTCTAAAACTAATTTTACATCTGGTTATCTATATTTACTGATTAATTGCTTAGGCAAAACTGCGCTGTAATATGAATATCTAACAATAATAAAATTATTATTATTCTTGACTAAATTCAATTCATTATTATTTATAACATATACAGCCTTCTTATTTGGATCGAAACTTCGTATATTAAAATATGTATACTTATACCTTTGTCTGTAAGGTAATAACTTTTTACCGGATTTAGAATAAGCATCGACTTTCCCCTGATAGTAGAGCGCATCTATTTTATTATAAAACAACACTAAAGGTTCACTTACCCACCAACTACCTTTACTTTGCGTCCAATTTGTCACATAAACCTCATCTGCGTCAAAATTCTGAGCATATTCTAATGCTTCACCAAAACCATCAAAAAAACATGCAGCTAATCGATTTGATGTTTCACCAAAATAACTGATATTAAATCCTACAAATCCTATAATATATATGGCAATAATAGGAATAATAAGCAGCTTATATTTTTTTATAACAAGATAGATTCCCAATCCTCCAAATATAATTAGTGGGTAGAATATTATATTGATCCTATTTACATTAATATCATTTATAATTGTACCCGACAGAACCGCTGTACAAAACCATATTAACAAAGGAACAAGCAAGTAACTGCCACTTTTGTCACCTGAATCTGTTGATTCACAAGATTCTATATCATTTGAAAAAGTATCATTTTTAACGGCTTTATCACTTTCTATAATACTTTTATTCACTATTCGCCTATACATATGTATGAATCCTGCGATTCCGAGTAAAACATATGGGATGCTAAATAGATAGAGCGAACCATATTCTGGTATAGTATTCCATATTAAATCAGGTTTTTGAAGAAATACTACATTCCAGATAGCTTCTAAATTACTTTTAAACTGAGACAAAAAGCTTTGGCTAAAAAATAATATATCTGTCTTTCTATGTGAATCCGGAAAATATGGAATCGTAAAAAATTGTGTATTTATACTCTTTAACTTAAGTAAATTAACCATCATGACACCAAATATAGGCCATGCAACAAATAAATATGTAAGGCTTAGTAAAATTACGTCCTTTAATTTTAATATATTTTTATTAAGGAATATAATAAATGTAATTAGTAATAACAGCGGTATACTGTACCATGCTATCCCATAAGTATACATAGTAAAGCCAAAGAATAACATAGAAATATAAAGAAATATCTTGTTTCTCTTAATTCCTATTGTTAGGAAATATATTGAAAACAACAAAAAATGCGGGAGCATATTACAATCCAGAGCCCATCTGCTTTGCATTATATGCCAAGGATTAATAGCGCAAAAGGCTAAAATACACAGAGCTGCTTTTTTATTAAATATGATTTTACATAGTAAATACAATATCCAAATAGCCAATATACTAATTATTACAACCGGTAACCTGACTGTATACCTATTAAATCCAAATATCTTTATGAATGGTATTGTCAAGTATGACAATAAAACACTCATTTGCCCAAAACCCCATGCTGTAAAGTGAACAGGCATAAATGCGCCAAACCTGTCTGTTGCATGATTTGCTAAAGCTAAAGCATCTACCGCGCCCATAGCGCCATCCTGATTAAATCCTGCAGGTACAACTCCAAATTTCCACAAACGGATTGTACATCCTATAGCTAATAGAATTCCAACAAATATTTTATGATACTTTTCTTCACACAATGCAACAAATTTATTGAACTTTTTTACAAGGCTACTTTGGGGTTCAAATTTTTTGTCAAATCTATTCAAATAATAAAATATTATAGTAATAATTACTATTATTAAATTTATACAGTTCATTTTAGCCCCTTTGCTCTTTTCTTATTTTCACAAGACAATTAACAAATAACTTGAATTTAGGAATAAAATTGCTACCAGTTTTTAAAAGTTAGAGTTAGCGTGTAACCAAATGTAAAGTTTAATATCAGTTTGCTTTTAAAAACCTTTTTCGGCTATTTTTACTAAACTAGTATTATACTAATCTTTTATTTTGTTATCTATATAGCTAAAATGTTTTAAGTTGAGTTATTATGGTCCCAGCTTGTATAAAGATTGCGCAGAGCTTAGAGAATCTTTTATCAGCTTGGCTTGATCATCCATACCTTTAGTGTTATAGTAACGTTCTAAGGCAACAGCTATCCTTGTACGAGATATTACCACTTCCTTTGATGCGTTTTCTATACGTATACTCTCTAGCCTTTTAAGCTCTTGCCTGAGAAATATATCCAATCGAGTGGCTTGATCATTATCCTGTTCTTTGGATAAAGCATCAGTTAGAACTTTATAAATCCAAAAGGATGTTTTTTCTTGAAGAACATTTTCGAGTGATTGCAGCGCCTTTAACTGTGTAGATCTTGTATCTGAATTTAGCTTATTTGCTGCTTTGGTCATTTTTTCTGTCACACTGTTTATAAAAATAAGTTCATTTTTATCTTGCTTTGTAATTATGCCTTTTATTGGCTTCCAATCAGGATTTGCTAAGAGAAAACTGTTACCATTAACAAATAACGGTACCCATTTCCCCTGCTTAATAACTGTATTAATAAGATTCATATATAATCCTTCATAAGGCGCTGCAATTAAATCAATGTTATTTTTACGAAGTGCTTCATGTGTGGAATTACCTGACAAAATTAAATCTAACTGATCTTTAGTTTCTTCGTTATATACCTGTTGCGCTCTTCCCCCAACGAATACTTTTGGCGTTGGACAATTCCAATGTATATATCCTTCCCAAGTCCACGGACAAAGTATATTACCATTAATATGGTTATCACTTATAAATCTGACAAGTTCATAAGAATAACTTTTATTTACAAGGTGCATTTGTTCAAATAATGATCCTTCATTTGTATGAGATCCTCCAGCTATACTATATAACGGTAAGTTATTATAAAGTAAAAAAGATGCGAAAATTACTACAATAAAGCTAAAAACTGCAGTCAACCATCTCCAAGATATCGTACGCGCTAACCATAATAATTGCATACCTATTATAGGAGACATTGCTATTAGAGCTAAAGGGATAAATCGTCTCGAATTTATTGCCATGAGTATGACATAACCTGAAAGCAATGCTTCAAAAGCCATTACATTTATGTCTTGTCTTT
>JAUZPS010000406.1 GCA_030705945.1 Bacillota bacterium | reverse complement strand
TATGCAAAAATCAAATTCGCTATATAATTATATATCAATAAATCTTTTACAACCAAAATTATATAACAATTATATAAATGTAACAAGTAAAAATACATTAGTATAAAAATTTTCTACAGTAAAATCAAAAATTTAAATTTTTAAACACAATCCCTAAATTTTATCCACCTCAATGGTCCCATTCATAATGCCACAGCCTTTACTACCATACAAACATTACTTCTTAAACTTCGCCAATGCGTCAGCCAACGCAGAATTTATACTTTCCGACTTATCCTGCCTGCTTAAAATCCTGCTGACCTCTTTCTTATCAACTTCCTGGCTCTTCCTTTTCGAAAAATCCGAAACTCTCTCCCTGTATCCACAAGCGCAATAGAAGGATTTCTTTTCATCTTCTCCCCTTATCTCCATTTTCTTGTGGCATTCCGGACAACGGGCATTTGAAATCTGAGATACGGACTTTCTAAAACCGCATTCCCTGTCTGAGCAGACCAGCATCTTGCCTTTTTTGCCTTTAACATCCAAAAGGTACTTGCCGCACTCAGGACATCTCTCCCTTGTCATATTGTCATGGGTATATGCCGCTGAACTTGCAATGCAATTTGAAACAAGCTTTGACGCATAGTTTTTCATCTCATTTATAAAAAGCTCCGAGTTAGCTTTGCCCTTGCTTATCATAGATAGCTGCATTTCCCACTTTGCAGTGAGCTCAGGAGATTTTAAATCCTGTGGTACGAGTCCTATTAACTGTATGCCCTTTGAAGTCGGGAATATCTCTTTTCCTCTTCTCTCAACATAAAAGGAGCTGAATAACTTCTCAATTATATCCGCTCTTGTAGCTGGGGTGCCAAGTCCCGATGAACTTTCCAAAACTTCTCTGAGAGCTTTGTTATCAATAAATTTGCCTGGATGCTCCATAGCCGAGAGCAGCGTTGCTTCCGTATAACGCGCGGGAGGCTTGGTTTTGCCGTTAACTGACTTGACGGATAGAATCTTCAACTGATCATTTTTTTTAACTTCAGGCAGTGATTGATCCTTATCCTCTTCTTCGTCGTCATCGCTCATGGTCCCGTCATATACAGCTTTCCAGCCTTTTGACTTTACAATCTTTCCCTTGGCGTAAAAGGTTTCTCCCTGTACATCTGCCTTTAAGGTTGTCTGCTCGTATTCGAACGGCGGGTTCAGAACTGCGATAAACCTTTTTACTATCAGATCGAATATATTCCTCTCCTCATGGTTTAACGAGTTGAGATTGACATATTGCTCCGTAGGAATTATGGCATGATGATCTGAGACTTTACTGTTGTCCGCAAACCTTTTTGTAACCTGAATTTTATTTCTTAAAACCGACTGAACTAAAGAAGCATAAGGACCAACCGCAACGCTTTTGAGGCGTTCGGGCAGGGTTGGAACTATATCCTCAGTAATATACCTTGAATCGGTTCTTGGGTATGTTACTATCTTATGAGTTTCATAAAGCTTCTGCATAATAGACAGAGTTTGTTTCGCAGAATATCCGAACCTTTTATTGGCATCTCTCTGAAGCTCTGTCAAATCATAAGCCAGCGGAGGCGGCTCCTTTTTAGCTTCCTTTCTGACTTCGTTAATAACCGCAGTTTTGCCTGTTACCTTTGCTACAATGCCATCAGCCTTACTTTTATCAAATATGCTTGTCTGGCCGCTTACCTTATCCTGCCATTTTAAATAGAAGCCATTAACCTTTACTTCAATTGTCCAGTAGTCTTTAGGTATAAACTTCCTTATTTCGTTATCTCTTTCAACAATCATTGCAAGGGTCGGCGTCTGTACCCTACCAGCTGAAAGCTGAGCATTATACTTACAGGTGAGAGCCCTTGTAATATTAAGCCCAACCAGCCAATCAGCTTCTGCCCTGCATTCCGCAGATTTAAAAAGGTTATCGTAGTCCCTTGACGGTTTGAGGTTGCTAAAGCCGTCTCTTATTGACTTGTCTGTCTGGGAGGAAATCCAGAGCCTTTTGATTGGTTTTCTGAACCCTGATTTCAGGATTATCCACCTTGCCACAAGCTCTCCCTCGCGCCCTGCATCGGTTGCTACTACCAGCTCGTCAATATCATCCCTCTTCAACAGCTCCCTTACAGTTTTAAACTGCTTTGCAGTTTCTTTTATAACCACCAGCTCCATTTTCTTTGGCAGCATAGGCAGATCTTCAAGCTTCCATGACTTATACTTATCGCTATACACTTCCGGATCGGCAAGTGTTACAAGATGTCCCAAAGCCCATGTAACAATATATTTTGAACCGGAAATATAACCGTTTGCGTTCTGACCGCAATTTAAAACCTTTGCGATATCCCTTCCAACTGAAGGCTTTTCTGTTAATACTAATATTTTTCCCATTTCGCCAACCTAACTCCTCTCAATTTATGCAATACAACAAACTCCTTACAGCTAAGCAATAAATAAAATTTATGTAATGCCAATAATATATATCAACCATAATAATTTATGAAAGAATAATTTATCATGATAATAATCTTACATTTGACATGGCAAAATATCAACAAGTTTATAAAGAATATTTGGAAATAAGCCAGGGAAAGCCCTTTTTCGCAACTTATATAAGTTTACATTCTGGTTATCTATAAAACAATTACTATGGAAATAATAATTCTTCCATGTTATCATTAATATATAAATTGATTATATAGTATCGAAAAACTAGTCAACTGGTCGTTTCAAAAACTTGAACAGGGAATCTTTTGAAACATCCCAAAACAAGTTGAATACTAAAGTGTAATGCTTTGCAATCAATTTTTGATATTGCGAAACATTAATCTACTCTGCGAAAAAAGAAAGGAACGTATACATAATGAAGGCTTCAAAAATTATCTTATTTATTTTATCTTTTACAGTATTATTAAGCAGCTCTGCTTGTTCATCCAATAATGAAAAAAAGAAATCTTCTTATAATTCCACCGATATTGCCGCAACAATTGGAGATGTAAAAGTGCCAAAGTATGAGTTTATTTTCTATTTAAAAAATGCAAAAAGGGATATGGAAGGTGAATCCGGCGTAAAAGAAACTAATGACATAAATGTACTTAAAAAGTACTGGAGCGATAAAGTAAATAATGTAGTTCGTGAGGACGAAGCAAAGAAGAAATCTTTACAATCCATAAAAGAGCTAATAATTCTTCTGACTAAAG
Source organism: Bacillota bacterium (assembly GCA_030705945.1). Classification (GTDB taxonomy): domain Bacteria; phylum Bacillota; class Clostridia; order Acetivibrionales; family DSM-2933; genus Pseudobacteroides. Next base: position 1,550 of record JAUZPS010000406.1, on the reverse strand, counting down.
CAAAATCTCAAAACCTCCAACTTGATCAAAAAAGCAAAGACACTGTAAAAGCTCATATGGATAACCTTATAAAAACTAAAGGCAATGGAGATAGAAAAAAAGCAGAACAGGTGATAAAAGAAACCTATGGAGTAAACCTTTTTCAGTATGAATCAATATATAACGACTACTTACTCGGATATGATATTTTTGTTAATAAGTTCAAGCAAGATTTGAATATATCTGATAAAGATATCAGGGATTATTATAACAAAAACATAAAAGATTATGAAAATAAAGTTATTGTTAAGCATATTCTTATTTCAAATAATGACGAGAAAACAGGAGAAAAGTTAACCGGTGCAAAACTTGAAGAAAAGAAAAAGCTAGCGGAGGATATACTGCAAAAAGCTAAAAGCGGCTCTGACTTTGAAAGCCTTGTATTACAGTACTCGCAGGATCCCGGGGTTAAAGAAAATCATGGCCAGATTTCTTTTACCAAAGGCCAGACAATGAAGGAATTTGATAACTGGGCCTTCAATGCAAAAGATGGCGATATAGGTTTGGTAGAAACACAATATGGATACCATGTAATCAAATTTATCAAAAAATCAACCTATGACGATGAAAAGGCAAACATAAAGGAAAGGCTTGAAAATGACGCTTACGACAAAAAGTTCAATGAGTGGGTTAATGCTCCGGAATTTACTGTCAAACCCAATCAGTCTTTAATTGATTCTATAAGTATATTGCAATAATTTTAATTAAAATTAAGAACTTATATAACCAGCTATGAAGCCCAACCTAAACCTGAGCTTTAATAGCTGGTTATTTTAGGCGTTCCTTTAAATATACCTTCACGCTTTCTTGTATTTATTCCCTATAACCTCTCCTGCTAAAACCTTTGTCTCAAATCCCTCATTTGTCTGCCTGATTATTTCTTCATCAATAGTAGTCGCATTTCTCTCCAATATCATAATAAGGGTTGATCCCCCAAATTTGAAGAACCCCTTTTCATCGCCTCTTCTGATGTCATGGTCCGGCGTATATGTCTGAATAATGGAGCCAACTGAGGTCGCTCCTACTTCCACATAGAGTATATCTCCAAAGTTTTCAGAACTCAGAATGCTGTATTCTCTCTTATTCTGGCAGTATACCTTTGGAATAGTCTTTAGAGCCGTAGGATTCACAGAATAATAATGACCTTTTATCCGAACGCTTTTGCCGCATTTGCCACCATCTATAAAGTGGAATCTATGATAATCGAGAGGGCAGAGTCTTAATATAACCAGAGTTCCCCCTTCATATTTTGACGCTAAACTCTCATCCATTAACAATTCCTTTAACGAATAATTAAATCCCTTGACTTGAATAAGCCTGTTCGCGTCGATATTTTCAAAGGCAAAAATCCTGCCGTCGCCAGGAGATAAAAGCTTATCAGGGTCTTTATCAAATGGTCTGGTATTCGGCTTCATTTTCCTGACAAAAAAATCATTGAAGGAATTGAAACTGTCAACATCATCCGAGCATTCAGACATATTAATTTTATAACTCTCTATGAATTTCTTAAT